>JAHDSB010000037.1 GCA_018433015.1 Clostridia bacterium
CCTTAGGATATTAAAATCTACTAGCCCTATATATTTCTGTTCCTCAGTTCTGTTCTTGTATAAAACATGGCTCACTGCTTCAGCCGTTAAGCTTGCCCCATCTCCCGGTTTAGGGCTCCATATCGCCACCACATTTGGAATATTAACCTGCTGCTTAAGATCAGATATTCTGTATAAAATCTGGTTTAGTTTCTGTCCCGGGAAAGGGTGGTATAAAAAGAAAATACCCAATTCTTGTACAACCCTCTGTTGCTCTGGCCCCAGGGTTGTTTTTGTGAAAAGAAATAAAATATGTGCCTCAGGTAGGTATTTTTTTACTTCATTAATAAAGGTTAATTGCTTTTCCAGATCCTCCTCTATATCCTTTAGGCAGTCACTAAATATTATCAGTTCCGGCTCATATATAGTAAGGGCTTTTAGACATTCCTCCTTGGAATCAAGTACAGCTAAGAATAAGAAATCCTGATGAGTGGTGAGGATATACCTGTTTAATTGGGGATAATTTGTAGCAAGTAGAGTTTTCACTGAATAACTCCTCCTTGTTTAACAATCGTTTCTTTAGCATAACGCTCTTTTTCTAAATAACTAACAATTTCCTCCTGGGTTACAATAATCTCTATCGCCGCTTGCTGGCCTTCTGTTTCTGCTTTCCCGTTGTAGATATCTCTTCCCATTTCATCAACTGCGGCTGCCACTACTTTATCGGCTAGAATTTTTTCTACCCCTTGATAAGAAGATTTGCCCGGATCATAAGCTAAATAAATGTCTACTTTTTGACCTGGCTTCATCAAGACCCCATTTGTAGAAATAGATAAATATCTTTCCTCTGTTGTAAGGGCTGTTTTACCTTGGGTTATCTTGTCAGCTAGTAGCTGTTCCCCCGGGTATATAGGTATAGCAGCTCTTTTCCCTACCACATCCTTTAAAGACTGAACGGCGTGGGGTACTAGATATCTGGTGGGTATCTCCACTACCTGCACATTTCGGGAAGTAAATGCTTCTAAAGGCTTAAGCTCCTCTGTTATTAAAACTACAGGAACCTTTTTTTCTAAGTTCCCTGTTAATTTAAAAAGAACTAAGGCTGATCCCAGGGATATAGTCAAGCCTAAGATAATTATTAAGATTCTCTTTTTCTTCACCCGGTAACCCCCCTTTTATCAGAATAGTCCAAACCTTTTCTTTTTCTTGGACTTAATTTGCTGGAAATTTCCTTCGCTGTTTATGTAATCTGCTAAACTATCCAATGCTTCTCTAAAGCTTACGGGCTTCTTTTTATCATCATAAGCCGGTATACCATCAGCAATACTACGATAGGCTGTTTCTAGCACTGCCGGTATAGTGATGGTTAATAGTTTTAAACCTAAAATTTCTGCTATTTCTTGTTTTTCCGGTACGTTTGTACCTACATACATGTTGAGCAGAGGTTCAATTTTATTCACTGCCATACCCTGACCTGCTAATTCTTTAAGGGTTATTCTTATCATTTGGGCTCTGTTAGGATCTTGTGTAACAGGCATAAAGACACGAGAAGCAAATTGATATGCTCCTTTAGTTAACGGACTGCTTAAGTCTTTGCAACCATCAATGATAAAGACATCATAAGTTAATCGTAAAGTATCATATATCCTAATGAACTCTTCTTCAATTACCTTAGGCATTTCTGTTTTACCTGAGGGCAGAGATAAGACATGTAAGTTTTTCTTATATTTATAACATTTTTTTATAACTTCTTCCCC
>JAHDSB010000169.1 GCA_018433015.1 Clostridia bacterium
TCTATCTTATAAACAGAGAAAATGTTGACTGGTTAGTAAATAAAAGTGGCATCCCTTTTGATTATGACATGGTGGTCATCGATGAACTATCATCCTTTAAGTCCTATGGTGCCAAAAGATTTAAAAGTCTACTAAAAGTCAGACCAAGGGCAAAACGGATTGTGGGTCTTACGGGTACACCATCGAGTAATGGATTAATGGATTTGTGGGCAGAGTTTCGTATTCTTGACATGGGTAAAAGACTCGGCAGGTACATAACTCACTACCGCAATTCCTTCTTTACACCAGATAAACGTAATCAGCAAATCGTATTTTCATATAAACCATTGCCAGGTGCTGAAGATGCCATATATCAGCTCATTTCGGATATTACCATTTCCATGGAGTCGGTGGATTTTCTCAAAATGCCAGAGTGCATGATCAATGAAGTGCCTGTGTATCTAAATGACAAAGAACAATCCGTATATGATCGCTTTCGTGAAGAGATGGTTCTTGAATTTGCTGATGAAGAAATAGATGCCATGAATGCAGCAGTCCTTTCAGGAAAACTTCTGCAAATGGCAAACGGTGCGATCTATGATGATGATAAAAACACTCATATTATCCACGACCGCAAGTTAGATGCTCTTGAGGATTTAATTGAAGGTGCTAACGGAAAACCTGTGCTTATTGCCTATTGGTATAATCACGATTTAGAGCGTATTAAGGCAAAATTCAATGTCAGAGAAATTAAAACTTCCAAGGATATCAAGGATTGGAACAACGGCGATATTTCTGTAGCGGTTATTCATCCTGCATCAGCGGGACACGGTCTCAACTTACAAAGTGGAGGTTCAACGCTTATCTGGTTTGGACTTACTTGGAGTCTAGAACTCTATCAGCAAACAAATGCGAGACTTTGGAGACAAGGTCAAAATGAGACAGTGGTTATTCATCACATTATTACTAAAGGCACGATTGATGAAGATGTTATGAATGCCTTGAGACGAAAGGAAAAGACACAATCCGATCTTATTAATGCGGTCAAAGCAAATCTTGGGAAAGCGAGGGATGCTGTATGATGGATGCATTTGAAAAACTGGCAAATGCCATTATTCTACAGGCAGTCAAGGATTATCGTTTTGCACTGAAAAGACTAGCAAAACACCCTCGCAATGATTCTGCTTTATATACGAAACGTGAGGTGGAGTGCTTCTTTCATTCTGAATTGTTCAATGTCCTTACCTCTCTAAACCCTGACATGTTAATCCAACAGCTACAAGAGGAGGTGGTGCGATGATGACAGCTAAGGAATTCTTAAAACAGGCCTATCGTCTGAATGAATTGATTAATTCCGACCTTGAAGAGTTACAAAACTTAAGGGAACTATCAAGAAGTGTTTCATCCCCCGTTCTTGAGGAAAAAGTCAGTCGAACCAAGTGTACTGACCCACCCTTTGAAAAGTATGTGATTAGAATAGTAGATTTGGAGCAACAGATACAACAAGAGGTTGAACGGCTAGTAAAGCTTAAATCAGATATCCGTGAAGCAATTAACCAGATGGAAAACGTAGATGAGAAGCTGATTCTTCGCTACCGATACATTAACTTTCTTAACTGGGAAGAAATCTGTGTTAACCTTAATGTTTCTATGAGAACCGTGCATAGACTCCATTCATCCGCTTTGCAACATTTAAAGGTTCCAAAATAAAAGTTGGCACACTGTGGCACAGTTTGGCATACGTTGACACTGTTTGTCCGTAGTGAAAGTTATATAATGGTAGTATGGAATATTAGAAAAAACAGAAGCCTTCACGGGAGCATCTCTCCTGCGAGGGCTTTTTCTATGGGCAAAAGGAGGTGCAGTATGCCAAAAAAACCTAAGCGTCCATGCTCTTATCCTGGTTGTCCAGAGCTGACTGACAGACGTTTTTGTGAAGAACATGCTAAAAAGGAAGCCGCACGGTATGAAAAGTACGACCGTGACCCAGCAACCCGTAAGCGTTATGGTCGTGCTTGGAAAAGGATACGTGACAGCTACATTACAGCTCATCCTCTTTGTGAGGAATGTAAACGACAAGGAAAGCTGACCCCAGCAAATGAAGTCCATCACATTCTTCCTCTTGCAAGAGGAGGGACTCACGATAGAAGTAATCTGATGGCTCTTTGTACTCCTTGCCACTCTGCTATCACAGCAAGAGATGGAGACCGTTGGGGAACCCGGTAGGGGGAGTCAAATCTCCACAGCTTTTCATTTGTGTAACGGGCGTGGGGCAACGCGTGAAAATTCGCGGTTTCAAACAGGGTAATAGGCCCATTGACGAAAAGAGGTGAGTGAATGGCCAAAGATGGAACAAATCGTGGCGGTGCCCGTATAGGCTCCGGTCAAAAGAAGAAACCACTTGCTGACAAAATTGCAGAGGGAAACCCTGGTAAGAGAAAGCTTGAAGTCGTGGAGTTCCAAAATACCGCTGACCTGAAGGGGCAAGAAATGCCAAAGCCAATGGCCATGCTCTCCGCAGTGCAAAAGGATGGAAAAACCCTAGTAGCGAGTGAAATCTATGAAATTACATGGAAATGGCTTGAGGAACGTGGCTGTGCCCATTTGGTACTTCCACAGCTTCTAGAGCGATATGCCATGAGTGCGGCAAGATGGATACAGTGTGAGGAAGCAGTAACCGAGTTTGGCTTTCTAGCCAAACACCCAACCACCGGCAATGCTATTCAAAGTCCTTATGTAGCGATGAGTCAGAACTTTATGAGCCAGACAAACAGGCTATGGATGGAGATATATCAAATCGTTCGAGAGAATTGTGCTACAGAGTATTCTGGTTTAAACCCACAGGACGACGTGATGGAACGACTGCTATCTGCCCGCAGAGGAAAATAAAGATAAGGAGATATGATGTAATGAGTAAGAGATATTTAACAGCAGAAAGTGTATGTGCTGGACATCCTGATAAACTATGCGACATTATTGCAGATAGCATTTTGGAAGCATGCCTACGTAAAGATAAGGCATCACGTGTCGCTTGTGAGGTAATGGCAACCAAGGGAAAAATTATCGTGGCGGGCGAGATCTCCTGCAGCGAGAAAGTGAATATTAGAGACATTGTAAAAACTGTACTAAAGGATGTGGGATACAATCCTCTAAAATTTTTGATTTATGTATATGTACATAATTGTTTATGATAATCTAAAATTACCCCAGTAGAATACTTGAAAATTCCCCTAGGAGAAATATAAAATAACCCTATGACATTTCATAGGGGGACCAGGGGATGATTAATTTAGTGCAAAAACAAGAAATAATATTATCACA
>JAHDSB010000173.1 GCA_018433015.1 Clostridia bacterium
TTAAATTAGAAAAACTGAACATTTTAAAGGCCCGTTTCCCATCAGTAAAACCCTTTTCATGTAAAAACGCTGCTAGTTCAGGATCAATAGAATTATAGATAGCTGCCTGAACAATGTGATTATAATGAAGAGGCAATACTATTTCAGATTTCATAGTAGGTTTAAGATTAATTGTAAGATGAATTTTTTATTCCTCCTTTTCATGGTTTTCCGTCATTCATAAATCCTTATAGGTAGTATAGGTAATCTTGGATCGTAGATTTTTTTAATTTTGCTTAATCCCCAATAATTGTATATAAAACTAGCAAAATTTGCAAATTACTACTTCTTATTAACCTATAAATCCACTTGACTTATGAATACGAACTAAAACATTGTTAGACCTTACCAAAGGGCAAACTCTAAACCTTTTACTTATAAGTTACGCAAATATATTATAATAAACAATAAGTCAATAACGATGAGTCTTTTTATTCGGACTATTAATAATGTTTTAACTAAGATAAAGGGGTTGTTGGAAAATTGGATGATACAAAAGAGCTAAAAGGAACGATAAAAACCGCTTTTGCGGAAGCATTACCCTTAGCCCTCGCTATTGGTACATATGGCATCTCTTATGGAGTGCTGGCAACACAAGCCAATTTTAGTCTACTAAGTGCTGTAGTTATGTCCATCCTGGTCTTCTCAGGATCTATACAACTAGTAGCAGTTGCCATGTGGGCAGGAGGTGCAACTTTGGCCAGTATTCTTTTTACCTCCATTTTGTTAAACTTACGTAATTTATTGTATGGAGCTGCCCTGGCCGAAGGTCTGGCTCCTGCTAAAAAGAAATGGAGATGGCTGTTATGCTATGGGGTATCAGATGAACCTTTTGTCTTAGGCAGTGCCCACTTTAAAAAGCACGGACCGGATCCCCTTTATTTTGGCATTATCACCGCCACATTCTACTTAGCTTGGGTTATTTCTTCCTTTGCCGGTGCAGTAATTGGAGACAAAATTGACCCTTTAAAA
>JAHDSB010000089.1 GCA_018433015.1 Clostridia bacterium
CTTAGCAAAGTATATACTCCATCCCCTACAAAGTACTTATATTTTTCTATCTCATGACTGGGGAAGCCAAAACGTTGTAACGCCAAATTAGTACTACAAGCTAAATCTTCTAAGGAGTCTAGCAATGTTCCGTCCAGATCAAAAATTACAGCTTTATACTTCATATACTGACACCTGCCCGAATTTATTAATGTATCCTTTAGTGTCATTATATCAAAATATCCTGGTTCATTTATCAGCACATTTTTATTAGATTTCTAAATAGCGTTCAATTACACTGTCCGGCAACCCCGTTGCTTTCTGAAGTTCCTTAATTCTTTCACGAATAAATTCATCCTGGAAATCCAACTGCTTATTGAATTCCTGCAATAATTTTAACATTGATAACTCCTTTTCTTCTGGCTGATTCATAGTTTTAGTCTCCTCCTTAATTTACACTTTTTTTAATATAGAACACACTTTTAAAAAATGTCTTCTATTTTTTTACCAAAGAAATCAGCAATAATCTTAGCTTCTTGCAAAGAGAACCTGGTTTTTCCACACTCTTTTTTATAATACGCTGCCTCTGTCTTTAGTCCCAATAGCTCAGCCATCTCTTTAGCCTTAATACCCTGTTGGTTTCTTAAATCCCGAAGTTTCTTATACAGCATACTATCCCTCTTTTCGGTTTCCACTATGGACACCTCTATTATAATTTCTGTGATAGATATGGGTCAAGGGTTTTTATGAAAAATATATTTTTATTTGTAACAGGTTTTAGTTTCCAATTTGGATAATTTATGATATCTTATAGATGTTAATGGGGATGATTAATAATGAATTTTAAAGACAGATTAAAAAGTTTAAGAGAAGAAAAAGGTCTAACACAAGAAGAATTAGGTCTTTTGCTTAAACAAACTAAAAGTAATATTTCTAAATACGAAAACGGTAGGCTACAGCCTAATATGAAGACTGTAAACATTCTCAGCACATATTTTGATGTATCTACAGACTACTTGCTAGGAAATACTGATGAGCGCTTACCGGTAGATAAAATTAAAGAAGCTTTCGGTGAATACATAGTTCAAAAAAATAATAAGTTTATAGATTTACTGATGAAAAAGGTTCCTGAATTATCAGAAGACGAACAAGAATCACTGCTGGAACATCTGGAATTTGCCCTTAAGCTCATAGAAAAACAGCGCCTGCGCCGCAAGAAAGAAAAGGATAATTCTTAACATTTCTCTTTAATTAGCTCTTGTCAAAAAGGGTTTAAAATTCATATCTCGAATCAATAATTGACAAGAAAACTCGATTAAAGTAGAAGGTGGTAAATTATGAAACGCTTTTTCCTTTCTTTTCTTACGTTAACTCTTCTGGTTATGGGCCTAATACTGCAGCCTTTAGGAACTCAAGCTCAAGAAAGCATACCTATTACGGTAGATAATCTGCCCCTCTCTCTAGATGTAGCACCTATCATCGAAGAGGGTCGCACTCTTCTGCCCTTTAGAGCTGTAGCAGAAGCCCTAGGAATCTCAGTGACCTGGGATGAAACTAGCCAAACAATCACGGCCTTGAATAAAGGCACTACTATTCAGCTCATCTTAAATAATCCCGTGGCTTATGTAAATGGACAACCGAGAAACTTAGATGTGCCGGCCCGGCTTGTTGAGGCAAGATGTCTTGTTCCGCTGCGCTTCTTGACGGAGACCTTGGCTTGTAAAATTGAATGGTTAGGGCCAGAACAAGGTATCAAGATCTTTTCTCCTCCCGAGGATATGAATGTCTTGGGTTTTTACGCTTTGGGAACAAAAACCTCCAGTAGTTGGCTTAGCTTATTTGGTAAACCTTATCCCGAAGTAGCTCCAGGTCATACAGACTTAATCGATGAAGTTGCTTTAGGCTGGTACAGCCTTGACAAAGAAGGAAACCTTTTGACTAAAAGTTCTACAGGCTGGCAAAGACCGGAAGGTTGGGAACAAGTTCTAGCTGGTTGTAAGGTTTACAACCTCCATACAACCATGGTTATTCATGCTACAGACAAAGACAGTAACATCGTATCACTCTTAACTGATCAAGCCGCTGTAGATAAAGCTATTTCCTCCATTTTAGAAGAAGTTTCAAAATATGACGGCATAAATCTGGATTTTGAAGGGCTAGGCTTCCAAGAAGAAGGTCCTGAACTAAGCCAAACTCAACAGTACTTCACTAGCTTTGTCCAACATTTAGCAGGTCAGCTTAAAGCCCTGGATAAAACCTTGACCTTGACCCTCCATGCACCTAATACTGTTTATAAAGGCTATGATTATCAAGGTTTAGGTGTACTGGCAGATAAGATTGTTATTATGGCTTACGATTATGGAACTAAGCCGGAACCTGCAGAATTAGTAACACAGGCAGTAGAAAATGCTAAAGCTGTTGTACCCTCAAATAAGTTGCTCTTAGGTATTTCTGCCCCTTCTGAAACTCCGGAAAGCCTAATAATAAAAGTTGGAATTGCCAAGCGCTATGATTTACAAGGTATCGCCCTCTGGAGACTGGGATTAATTTCTGAGGAAATGTGGAGCAGTCTAGCAAATACTATCCAACCCATATTTTAACAAAAAACTATGTCTAACAATACATAAAAATGCAAAATATTTGAAAAAAATTAAAAAAATTTTTCCCAAGATGAGAAAAACCTCCGTTTTTTAAAAAAAACGGAGGTTTTTTTGTTATTTTACCACGATATTAACTAATTTGCCGGGCACAGTTATTACTTTAACTACCTGTTTACCTTGCATGTTTTGTTGAGCCTTTTCCATAGCTAATACAGTTTTTTCTAACTCTTCCCGGCTCAAGTTAGCCGCTACTTTCAATCTATCCCGCACTTTTCCATTGATTTGTAAGACTACTTCGACTTCCTCTGCAACCAAGGCTTCTTCATCATATTCGGGCCAAGCTTGGGTATGCACACTAGTTTGATGGCCTAGGGCATGCCACAGTTCCTCGGAAATATGAGGAGCAAAAGGAGCCAAGAGAATAAGGAGACTGTCGATGGCGTCTTTTAAAAGAGCAGGATCCTGCTCAGCCTTATCTCTATAATGGTATAATCCATTAACTAATTCCATGATGGCACTGACCCCTGTATTGAAGGTAAATCTTTCCCCTATATCCTCGGATACTTTCTTAATTGAGCCGTGCAACAAACGCCGCAAGTCTTTATCATCTTTTGTTAACTCAGCTTTGGCCTCAGCTTTTTTAATATTTTCGTCCTTAACATAATTATATACTAGACGCCAAACCCTGTTTAAGAAACGATAGCACCCTTCTACGCCTTGGTCACTCCATTCCAAATCCCTTTCGGGAGGAGCGGCAAAAAGAATAAAGAGTCGGGCTGTATCAGCACCATATTTATTAATTATCTCTTCCGGGCTTACTACATTCCCCTTGGATTTTGACATTTTCGTTCCATCTTTAAGAACCATACCTTGAGTTAATAAGCGTTGGAAGGGTTCCCTCACATCAACTAAGCCAAAATCATTAAGGGCTTTCATGAAGAACCGAGCATACAGCAAGTGCATAATAGCGTGTTCTACACCGCCGATATACTGATCTACATTCATCCAATAATTAGCTTTTTCCTTGTTGAAAGCTTCTTCAGCATTTTTAGGATCAGCGTACCGCAAGAAATACCAGGAAGAACAAATAAATGTATCCATGGTGTCTGTTTCCCTGCGAGCAGGACCACCACAACAAGGACAAGTAGTATTCAAGAATTCCGGGATATTATTGAGGGGTGATTCCCCTGTAGGCCGGAATTCTACATCCAGAGGAAGTCGAACCGGTAAATCTTCGTCAGGTACAGGCACCGCACCACATTTATCACAGTATACGATAGGTATGGGAGCTCCCCAGTACCGTTGCCGGGAAATAAGCCAATCTCTCAAGCGGAAATTAACTTTAACATTTCCTGCTCCTATTTCCTCCAAATAATGGGCTACCGCAGAAATTCCCTCCTGATTAGGTAGACCATCAAATTTCCCCGAATTGACCATAACACCGTCTTCCACAAAAGCGGTAGTCATTTCTTCAACTTTTAATTCTTGATCCTTCGGTTGTATAACAACACGGATAGGCAGGTCATATTTCTTAGCAAACATAAAGTCTCTTTCATCGTGGGCCGGCACACCCATTACCGCTCCGGTACCATATTCGTACAAGACATAGTTAGCTACCCAGAGAGGTACTTTTTCCTGATTTAAGGGGTTGATCACATAAGACCCGATGAACATACCTTCTTTTTCGGTTTCTGCAGAAGTACGGGCAATCTCGCTCATCTGCTGTACATTCCTGACAAACTTCCGCACAGGTTCTTCGTATTCTGTCCCGGCTATCAGTTCTTCAACCATGGGGTGTTCTGGTGCCAATACCAGATAACTTACCCCAAAGGTGGTATCGGGTCTAGTGGTATAAACGGGCAGCTTTTTCCCTGTTTTTTCTACAGTAAAGCTGATTTCTGCCCCTTCACTGCGACCGATCCAGTTCTCCTGCATGATTTTTACTTTGTCGGGCCACCCCTTCAGATCAGGGATGCTATCTAATAAATCCTGAGCATAATCAGTAATCCTTAAGAACCACTGTTCCAGAGATTTTTTCTCTACCGGTGTATCACAACGTTCACAAGCTCCATTAACCACCTGCTCATTAGCTAACACTGTAGCACAGTCAGGACACCAGTTAACATAGGATTTCTTCTTATAGGCCAGTCCATGCTTATAGAATTGTAAGAAAATCCATTGGGTCCACTTATAGTAATCAGGTAGACAGGTGGCTACTTCCCTGCCCCAGTCATAGCTTAAACCCATGGAGATTAATTGCTTTTTCATGTTTTCTATATTATCCAAGGTCCATTTAGCCGGAGGGATACCATGCTTGATAGCCGCATTTTCTGCCGGTAATCCAAAGGAATCCCAACCCATAGGGTGCAAAACATTATACCCCTTCATGTGTTTATAGCGGGCCAAAACATCCCCAATGGAATAATTTCGTACGTGACCCATGTGAAGATTACCCGAGGGATAAGGAAACATCTCCAAGCAGTAGTACTTTTCCTTCTCGTCTCCTTCTGTCACCTTATATAAATCTTCTTGTTCCCATTCTTTCTGCCATTTGGCTTCAATTTCTGAAAAATTATAGCGTTCCTGCACTTAACTTCTACCTCCCGCGCAATTTAATATTAGGTTAGGTTAAAAAAATATAAAAATAAAGCCTTCCATCCTTCAAGGACGAAAGACTTTGTTTCGCGATACCACCCTGATTGATACAGAAAACATCATTTACCCTTTTTCCATATCCTCTCAACCGCTGGTAACGGGAGCACCCGACGTGAACTACTTTCTTTCATTCACATAATTCGAGGACGAGTTCAACTGCTTCCTTAATTGCCTTGCACCACCCGACAACTCTCTGAATAATTAAACAGTCTACTACTTCCCTTCCACATTTTTCCCTTTAATTTTCTTGCATTACATATATTAAGTAAGTTTGAACTAGTTATCAAGTATTATTTAGTAAAGCTCAACTAGTTATTATATATTATTTTATTATTATGGACAATTCATTTTATATTATTTTATTATCTATGCTTTAATAATCACGATTATATATAAAAAGATAACAGAAGTCAATTATATGAGCTTAAGAAGTCTCAATTCCCTTTTTTGCACCAATAAGGGCACTACACTATTTAGGTCCTTCAGCTTTTTCTCCCCTCAAGATCAGCTCTTCCCCCCGCGGCAGAATATAGGTACCTTTACCTATTTTTGTTTGCACCAGTCCTGCTTTTTTTAAATACTCTAAACGTAATTTAATTTGCTGTTGACTTAAAACTACCCCTTGTTTTAGCAGGGCTTCCCTGAGTTTTCCCCTGCCCCAAATAACTCCTGACTTTTTATTTTCATAAAGAAGGTGCAATAATAAGCGGGCTTGTTCTTTCGTCTCTTTATCCCGAAAAAGGGGCCTTTCTTCTATCTCCCTCTTCCTGTCTCCCCTCTTGTGATTACAAGGGGGGGAAGCTATAAATTGCTCAATAATTTCAGAGCAACTAGGGGAAACGGGCAAAATCGTAGCAATATATTCCGCTAAATTCTCCAATTCTCTGATGTTACCCGGCCAAAAATATTCCGTTAATGTATGCAATGTTTGGGGCCCCATCTGGGGAAAATGTATTTTTTCTCTAGAGCAATATTTTTGCAAAAAGTGCTGGAATAACACGTGAATATCTTCTTTTCTCTCTCGCAGGGGCGGAACATATAAAGGGAGGATATTTATCCTATAATATAGATCTTTTCTAAATGCTCCTTCTTCTATTAATTTTAAAAGATCCCTGTTAGTTGCGGCAATAACCCTCACATCAATAGGAATTATCCGTTCTCCTGAAACCCGCATTATTTCTTTTTCCTGTAAGACCCGCAACAACTTAGCTTGTATAGCAAGGGGAGCATCGCCAATTTCATCTAAAAATATACTTCCTTTATGGGCTATTTCAAATAGTCCTTTTTTTCCCCCTTTTTTAGCTCCGGTAAAAGCTCCCTCTTCGTAGCCAAATAATTCGCTTTCCAAGAGATTTTCATTTAAGGCGGCGCAATTAATGGCTACAAAGGGATATTTATTACGCTTCGATTCATTATGGATAGATTGGGCTAATAACTCTTTACCAGTGCCACTCTCTCCGCGGATTAGTACTGTCGATTCCGTTCTAGCAATGCGGTAAGCTTTTCTGATCAAATCCTTCATGACTCTACTATTACAAATAATATCGGCAAAACAATGCTTGGCTTGATAACCCGAATATTTCTTATGCTTTCTATATTTCTCATCAATATCCTGGATGCAGTTTAATTCTTTCAGGGTAATAAGGCGTGTTTTATAATTGTCCCCCAGAATAACTTCACCGTTTTTCAGATAGAATTCCTTATCATTGATCTTTGTGAAACTGGATGAATTCTTTTCATCAAACCAGGGCATTACTTCTTTTAGTTTTTGCCCTTTAATGCTCTCACTCTTTTCTAAAAATTTTATTGCCAACTTATTATAGAAAAAAATCCGTTGTTGCGGATCGGTAACAATAATTCCATCATCGAATTCGGAAATGATAGTTTCTATCTGAGTCAATAACAGCTCATTTTCCCGAGCATGATTATTTAATTCCCAGGTCTGTTTTATCAGATCTTTCAGGTAGCGAGAATTAACCAACTTTTCATAAGTTTTGCTCATTTTAAAATAAAGCAAAATCTCCACTATAGTAACAATGCTAATTAAGGGAATTCCCAGATCTAAAATATTGTTAATCTGCTTAGGAACTAAATGAGGGTGTCCCGTGGTGAGGGCATAATCAAAAGAGTTTCTCTGAATCTTCTGTTGTGGAAAATAAGGATAAAAATCTAAATGATTCAGTCCCATATTTTCCAATTCTTTAATTACTTCTAAAGCATAATCTAACGTAGTATTTACTACTAAAACCCGAGAACCTTCAGGAATATTAAAAAGCATTTGTACGTTTTTTATATTGAGTGTTCTGGTAGCAAGTAAATACTTACACTCCTCTTTTAGATAAGGTAATACAATTTCTTTAACCTGGCAGGAAGTAACCAGCAACAAGTCGTCGAAAATCTTTTTTTCTGCAGGTAAATCTCTCCAACAGATACTATTAATTTTAAGCTCGTCTCCCAACAATTCTGTCAATTGTCTGTGAACTTCATTTCGTTCTTTTCTATTGTCAGAAATTGTCGTAAGCGACCCTTTCATGTAAAACACCTTCTCTTATCTATACTTCTTCTACTTTTTTTTAGATATTTTGACAAAACCCTTCTTTAAACCAGGTTTAAACCAGGTTCCAATCTACTGCCGGGTAAGACAGAAAAACTCAGAGTGCAAATATAAAAAATTATCTCTTATTTTCCTTAATCTAATCGTGTTTTCCCAATTATACATAATATTCTAAAACAAAACTACTAAACTTGGCATCTTCTTTGCATATAAATAATATCTGCATTTAAACCAACTAATAAAGCGAGGTAATCAGATGAAAAACATTTTAATCACTTCTACAGAAGTAAAAAATCGTAGCTGGGGACAAATTGAAGAGCTATTATGCACTAATCAAGTTAACCCTATTTTTAATGAAACAAGACAAGCTATGAGGGCCGAAGACATTTGTGCAGTATGCTCCCACAGCAAAATTGAAGGAATCGTAGTTTATTCCAGTTCTGATGAACTAAACAGCAAAGTCTTTGAAGAATGTCGTGATTTAAGAGTAATATCCCGCCATGGCGCAAACTTAGACAATATTGATGTAAATGCAGCCAGGAAGCGGGGTGTTACAGTTAAGAATACAAAAAGTTATTATGATTATGAGGCCATAGCCGATTTAACTTTTGGTTTAATCCTTTGTTCTGCTCGTAAAATCCCGCAGGTTTCCCGGGCTTTAAAGAATAAAATTTGGATGCGTCCCGTGGGTTTTGATGTCTGGGGGAAAACTTTGGGTATTATCGGCTTAGGTCGCATAGGTAAAGCTGTAGCCAAGAGAGCTCGAGGCTTTGATATGAAAATTTTAGCTTGTGATCCTTATGGGGACAAGTATTTTGCCCGAAAAAATCATGTTGAATTAGTAGACTTAGATACCTTACTATCAAAAAGTGATTTTGTCACCCTCCACCTTCCTCTGAGCTATGAAACCCGTAATATCTTGGATTATCAACAATTATCCCTACTAAAAGAAACAGCGTTTATAATTAATACCGCCCGAGCCGAACTGATAAATCAAACGGCTTTGCTGGAAGCCCTCCAGCTTAGAAGAATCGCCGGTGCCGCCATTGACGTTTACTCAGTAAGACCCGCCGTACAAGATCCTTTACTAACCAGGAATCTGGATAACCTCTTGCTCACTTCCCATATCGGAGCTTATACCGCAGAAAATTTAAAACAAATGGATGTGGTAGCCGTTAAAAATGCCCTCTCGGTTATAGCAAAATAACCCTCACTTATCAAGAGCTGGGCACAAAAAAAGAGGTGTATGCTCGTACACCTCTTTTTCTGCCTTCTTATTCTCTTCATGAGTGTTTAATAACTGGCGGCCAATCCTGTTTCGCACAGTATTTCGCCGTTTTTCATTGTTATATATCCGTT
The DNA here is from genome assembly GCA_018433015.1 of Clostridia bacterium. Lineage (GTDB taxonomy): Bacteria > Bacillota > Peptococcia > DRI-13 > SV3-B141 > SV3-B141. The sequence goes on from JAHDSB010000089.1 coordinate 9,148, forward strand.
TTTAGCCATTAAATCTAATACTACCTTTTGTCTTTTTTTAGCCCGCTCCATATGTTTCTGGGGGTTATAGTAACTGGGAGCCTGGGGCACTCCTGCCAAGAGAGCACATTCTCCTAAAGTAAGTTCCCCCACATCTTTATTAAAGAAAGTCTCACTGGCGTTTTGTATTCCATAAACCCCTGAACCGTAATAAATAACATTGAGATACAGTTCCAAAAGCTCCTCTTTAGAATATTCTTTTTCCAGTTCCCTGGCCAAGAATAATTCTTTCACCTTCCTGCTAATAGTTTTTTCCCGGGTTAAAAACAAATTCTTAGCCAACTGTTGGGTAATAGTACTGCCTCCTTGCACGTATTCCAGTTCCAATAAGTCATGGAAAAAGGCCCGCGCCATAGCCAAGGGATCATAACCCTTATGTCTAAAGAACCTTTTATCTTCCACGGAAATTACGGCATTTATCAAATCCTGGGGCATTTCCTCCAGCTTGGTATAGTTAGGTATAGTGCTGGCTACTTCCTGCAGTATATCTTTATTTAAATAATCGTTATTTACTTTAGCGGCAAAAGCATTCAGAGGGATGATCAGGCTTATCAATATCAGCAGCATGATTTTAAAACGTTTCATTCGTACAACCTCCTTACATCTATAGACGCTAGCCTCCGTGCTAACCACTGCAAAAATTAATTTTCTTATTTCTAACTATTATTTTACGGCCTTGGTCTACTGCTATCCATTGATCAAGATTACAAATCCCTTTGTAAACTTACACTTTCGTAATCTTATACCAGACGCTCTGTCCTTGGCAAGTTTTCTTGCAAGCTAACTTTTTCCACCTGAACCTCATAATCCAAGAGTTGTAAATTATATTGCCTAATTACCTGAACTAGTAAATCAGCATATATTTTTTCTCCTGCTTGGTTTCTTTTAGTACTGTAGCCCGCCTCTTCTAAGGCCTTGGCTTGCTCTATGTAATAACTGGCCGCAAAAAACCCCTGTTTCTTGTAACGCGGATTCTCTCTCAGAAATTGGGCATAATCCTGGAGCGCTTCATCCTTATTATTATAGACTCTAAACTCGGCAGTTTTGTTGCAGTCAAAAAATTCCTGGGTTGGTAGGGCTATACGTTCTCCTGACCAGCTCCTATCAGCTTTAATCCCAAATAGATTATTCCCTTTTACAGTCA
>JAHDSB010000025.1 GCA_018433015.1 Clostridia bacterium
CCCATGTGTTCCCATGTAGATAGTACGGAACACGATGTACAAATTTTGATCACAGAATTTGGTGTAGCTGATTTACGAGGATTATCACCCAGAGAGCGTTCCCGGGTAATTATTAATAATTGTGCCCATCCCAAGTTCCGGGGAGCTCTCTTTGAATATGTAAAAAAAGCTGAAAAATTGGTGGGAGGCCATGAGCCTCACCTTCTGGAGGAAGCTTTGTCCTGGCATATTAACTTTTTAAAATATCACAATATGGCAGTCAAATAAGATAAGAAAGGCGTGAAGTTTGTAATGGGTGGTTATTTAATAAAAGAAGAGATGAATAAATGGGAAAATACTGTATTAAAAAGAAGCCTAGAAAAAGTCCGGGAAAGAAAGAATTTAAAGGCACGGAGACTGTATACACCTCTTGATATTAAGGAAGAAGAGGAAAACTATATAGAAAATATAGGATTTCCCGGTCAATATCCTTTTACCCGCGGGATACAACCCACCATGTATCGGGGTCGTTTATGGAGTATGAGGAGTTACGCCGGTTTTGGAACGGCGGAGGAAACTAATAAAAGATATAAGTATCTTTTGCAACAGGGTGTTACAGGCTTGAGTGTTGCTATGGACCTTCCCACACAAATTGGTTATGATTCTAACAACCCTCGCAGTGAGGGGGAAGTAGGTAAAGTAGGGGTAGCTCTGGATTCCCTACAGGATATGGAAGAACTTTTTGCGGGCATACCTTTAGGTAAAGTAAGTACTTCTATGACTATTAATGCTCCGGCGGCAGTATTGTTAGCTATGTACCAGGCTGTAGCGGAAAAACAAGGTTTTAAGCCGGAAGAATTGAGGGGAACTATCCAAAATGATGTACTTAAGGAATATGTAGCCCGAGGAACATACATCTTTCCGCCGGAGCATTCTATGCGTCTGGCCGCTGATATTTTTGCTTATTGTAGCAAGTATATTCCCAAATGGAATACTATCAGCTTGGGAGCCTATCATATTCGAGAGGCAGGAGCTACGGCTACTCAGGAAATAGCTTTTGCTTTTGCTAACGCCCTGGCCTTTATTGAAACTGCTCTGGCTTCTGGTTTAGATATTGATGATTTTGCAGGACGTATTTCTTGGATATTTAGTGCTGATATTGATTTGTTAGAAGAGGTGGCCAAATTTCGTGCAGCTCGGCGTTTATGGGCTCAACTCTTGAAAAAGAGGTACAATGCTAAAAAAGCACGCTCCTGCATGTTGAGATATCATGTCCATACAGGAGGAAGTATTTTAACAGCTCAACAGCCCCTAAATAATATTGTGAGAGTTACGGTGCAGGCCTTGGCCGGAGTGTTGGGAGGTACCAATTCTATGGCTACTTGTGCATATGATGAAGCTTTATCTTTACCCAGTGAAGAATCGGCAACCTTAGCCTTGCGGACTCAGCAAACGCTCGCTTATGAATGTGGCGTTACAGAAACAATAGATCCTTTAGCAGGTTCTTATTATATAGAGGCCCTAACTGATAAGATCCAGAAGGAAGCAGAAGAATATATAGACAAAATAGAAAAAATGGGTGGTGCTGTAAAAGCTATTGAACAAGGGTATATTCAACAGGAAATACAAAATAGTGCTTATCAGAAACAGATGGAGATTGAAAAAAATACAAAAGTTATTGTAGGGGTTAACACCTATCAGGATAATAAAACCCATCCCCAGAATATTTTAAAAGTTGATCCTCAAGTTAGAAATTTGCAGATCGAAAAAATAATTAAGCTAAAAGGACAAAGGGATAATATTAAAGTAGAAGAAACCTTACAACAACTAAAAGCGGCTGCTTTAGGAAAGGAAAATACTTACCCCTATATTTTGAAAGCTGTAAAAGCCTATGCTACTCTGGAAGAAATTTGTGATACCTTACGAGAAGTGTTCGGGGAGTACAAATCGGTACAAATAATTTAAAAAGGGAAAGGAGTAAAGGTATTAATCTATAAATTATAAGTAGGAACTATTAGCACGGAGGGATATTATTGAAACCTAAAATTGCTGTGATACTTCCAGGACCTCTTCTGCCGGGGGTAAGAGCAAAAATGCCCCCCAATATTATGTTAGTAGATAAAGCTTTGATAGAGGCTGCAGATATAGCACAAAAAATTGAAAAGGAAGGAATAGAGATAATAATCAGCCGTGGGGGGACAGCCAAAGCTATCAGTCAAGCGGTGACGGTTCCCGTAGTTACGGCCGAGGCTACAGCTTTTGATATCTTAGAAACGGTCTGGGATATTAAAAAAAGTCTGCCTGAAGCTAAGAAGATCGGAATTATTAATTTTGGGGATACTCGTTATGACACGACTACAATGAACGAGATTTTACAGCTGTCGCTGGAACAATATAACTACTATCGTCAGGAAGATTTACTAAGATGTATTAGAGAAGCAGTTGCTAAAGGTATTGAGATCATAATAGGAGGCACTTTGACGGTACACTATGCCACTAAACTAGGTATTACGGGAGTATTGCAGCAAATAGGAAATGAAACAATTACTCAAGCCATTACCAGAGCCAGAGAAATCATGCTTATACGGCGACGGGATAAAGCCAAAACTGAGCAAATAAGGTCTATTATGAATTCTATTAGGGAAGGTGTTATGGCCATAGATGGGGAAGGAATTATTACCATATTTAATCCGGCAGCAGAAAAAATATTAAATATTCCTGCCAAATATGTAATCGGTTATCCTTTGATTGAGGTCTTCCCTAATTTGAATTGGGATGAAGCTTTAATAAATGGCAACTATAATTTTGATAGAATTGATAAAGTTAGAGGTACCCAGATTATTGCTAACAGATTTCCTATAAAAGTTAATAAAAAAATAGTAGGTGTAGTCAGTACTTTTCAGAGATTAGATAACATTCAAAAAGCTGAAGAAATAATACGCAAAGAGATATATATTAAAGGTCTACATGCCCAATATAAATTTAGTGATATTATCGGAGAAAGCAAGGTAATGAAAGATTTAATCAGGAGAGCCGCCCTTTATGCTCAGTCGGACTCTACCGTTTTAATAACGGGAGAGAGTGGTACGGGCAAAGAAATCTTTGTTCACAGCATTCACCAAGCCTGCCCCAGAAGAGATGGTCCCTTTGTGGCTGTTAATTGTGCTGCTTTGCCGGAACAACTTTTAGAAAGTGAACTTTTTGGTTATGATGAAGGTGCTTTCACGGGTGCAAAAAAAGGTGGCAAACAGGGAATGTTTGAGTTAGC
>JAHDSB010000183.1 GCA_018433015.1 Clostridia bacterium
ACACTCAACGTGCGCCGACTGTGGGAACAAATCTACCGGTTGCACCTTTTCAACAACATAACCTCTATCAGCCAAAAATCTCAAATCTCGCGCCAAAGTAGCAGGATTACAGGAAACATAAACTACCCTTTCCGGCTTAACCTTAGCAATGCTCTCCAAAAGAGCAATATCACAACCTCGTCTTGGCGGGTCCACTACAACTACATCCGGCTTCATACCTTTATCTACTAGGTGAGGCAATAATTCCTCTGCTTTGCCTTGCATAAACTCTAAATTACTCATTCCGTTCATTTCAGCATTTTCTTCTGCATCTTTTACAGCTTCAGGGACTACTTCAATACCTATAACCTTTCTGCCCTTTTGCGCTAAAAAATGACTAATGGTCCCCGTACCGCAATAAGCATCAACAACTAACTCCGTCCCTTTAAGCCCTGCATATTCTAAAGCCTTTTCATAGAGTACTTCAGCCTGAGAGGTATTCACCTGAAAGAAAGAAGGAGGAGATATCTTAAAAGTGAAGGACCCTAGCCCTTCCATAATCTCTCCTTTTCCCAGTATCACTTCTGTTTTTACTCCTAATATAGGTCCTACTATATCTTTTTTATAATTTTTACAAATACTTACGACCAGGGGAATGTTATCTTTTATTTCCCGGGCTATTTTTCTTTCCTTTTCAACAGATAAAAAATTTCCCGAAACAATTAAGACAAGCATGATTTCACCGGTTAATTTACTCTCTCTTATCAGAATATGGTGCAATCCCTTGTCTTTTTCACTTCCAATAATAACATTGTATTCTGTAAGTTTATCTTCTAAAAGGGTCAAGAGTTCCGTTACTCTCGGAGAAAAAAGATAACGACAAAATTGAGGAGTAACATTATGAGAACCTTCTTCATAGAAGCCTAAGACGACTTTTTTCCCCCTCTCAACAACACGAAAACTCCCCTTATTGCGATATGCCCATGGTTCATCAGCCTTTAGCAAAGGGGAAATCTCTATATCATTAAATTTACCAATGCGCTTTAAGGAATCTTCTACAATTTTTTCTTTTATTTTAGCTTGTTCATTATAAGAAACATGTTGCAGCTGACACCCTCCACAAGCATGGTACACAGCACACAAGGGCTTTGTTCTAGCAGGATGAGGTGTAATAATATTCCTAACTTTACCAAATAAAATACCTTTACGTTTCCCTGTTACCTCTATCTCCACTTTTTCTCCCAACAAAGCACCAGGAACAAAAACGACTTTTTTATCAATTCTACCTACACCCGCTCCATCATGGGTATAGCCGGTAATATTAATTTCAAAAATCTTACCCTGATTTGTAAACAATGTTACCTCCAAAACCTAATTAAATGTTTTTTCCGAAATTAAAGTAGTACTTTAAACTTTAGTGTATTATCCATAAAACATAGGGCTATGCAAATTGTCTATATGATTTTACGGATTATGTTCCTTAATAATACGGTTTTTCCCCGCTCTTTTAGCTTCATATAACAATTCATCAGCACTAGATAAAATTTGCTGACAATCGCTATGCTGAGCAAGTTCTTGTGTGATTTGTACTAGTCCTGCACTGAAGCTAATTGTTAAGGGCTTAGAACCCCAATCCAACATATTAATTTCTTCTTTTAATCTATACAAAGTTTTATAACTTTTTTCCAAATCAGTGTTAGGGAAAATGATTATAAACTCTTCCCCTCCATATCTGCCAATACAATCACATTTTCTTGTATCAGTTAACAATACATGTGCAAATTTTTTTAAGACTTCATCGCCAAAAACATGACCATAAGAATCATTAACATTTTTAAAATCATCAATATCCAACATAGCCAGTGATACAGGCTGATTATATCTTTTTACTTTCTCAATCTCTAAACCTAATAATTCTAAAATATATCTTCTATTATAGAGTTTTGTTAAATCATCTCTAATAGAAATTTGGCGTAATTTCTGTTCATATTCTTTCCTCTGACTAATATTTCTAACATAAGCAAGTAATCTTCTTTCGCCTTTAACTTTAATAAATTTCGTATTTATTTCTGTAGGAAACAAAGTACCATCTTTCTTTTTATTTACTCTTTCTACGTAAGCATCTTTTGAGGCCATTTCTTCAGGTATAATTTCCGGTAAAGTCTTGGCAAATTCTTCCGGGACAAGATCCTTTATGCTTTTTGTAAGCATTTCTTCTTTTGTATAACCAAACATTTCATGTCCGCTTCTATTGCAAGCCAGTATTTCTCCTCTTTCATTCTCTACATATATCCCATCTAAAGATAAATTAATTAAGGTTTCAAATAGTTGTTTACTATCTTGTATCTTATTTTTTAACACTTCAATCTCTTTTACTTCAAAGTAAATAAATAGACCTACAGATAAAATATAGATTAAAATAAACAATTCTTTATAAAAGAATTTGTTCTCAAAATAAAACTCTTTAAAAAGGAACTCATAAAAATGAAAGATTACACTACTAAATATTATATATAACATTAACATATTAAAGGCCTTATTATTTTTCATCCATTTTGCTCCTTATATTCTGATAGGGAAATACTGTTTTAGGTTATTTCTTGTTTAAATTATAACCGTTTCAACCTAATTTTTTAAGTATAAATATTGACATTGGAGCAATTTTAAAGTCTTTTTCATAGTTCCTAAAATAGGAAGGGGTATTGACTTAATCATCAATACCCCTCAAATTAATCTTATACTTCTTAATGTTCTACTTCTCTCGTCCATAAAGAAGCCATGGCAGGCCCCCCGCCTACACAGAGGGAAGCCCCTCCCAACGTAAGATTAAGCCTTTCCATTTCATAATAAAGAGTTACAATAATTCTTAACCCTGTACATCCTACCGGATGTCCTAGGGCTATACCTGATCCGTTATGGTTAATATGTGCTAAATCTAAGTTCAATCCATAATCTTCTTCCATCATCCTCCCCACCCCTAGCCACTGAGCAGCAAAGGCCTCATTAATCTCCCAATATTCAATTTCTTCAAATTTTAAATTTGCCTGGTTCAAACATTTAGGAATAGCTACAGCAGGACCTAACCCCATATATCTTGGATCTACACCTTCCGTACAAATATTGATTAGCCTCATCAGCGGTTTAATTCCCAATTCCTTTGCCTTATCACGAGACATAACTACTACTGCCGCTGCTCCGTCATTTATTCCTGAGGCATTAGCTGCTGTTACTACCCCATCTTTTTTAAATACTGAAGGTAATTTATTCATAGCCTCTATACTTGCACCCCTAATAGGATGCTCATCAGTATCAAAAACAACTGTACCCTTTTTAGACTTAATTTCTACCGGTATTATTTCCTTTTTAAATCTACCTTCTTCTATGGCCTGGACCGCCCGAGTATGACTCATTAAGGCCAGTTCATCACATTCTTGTCGACTGATATTATACTTTTCTGCCACATTCTCAGCTGTAAGAGCCATATGACCTGGCACCAGCTCATCATTTAAGCCATCATGAATCATAGAATCCTCTATCTTACCAGCTCCCATCCTATACCCCATCCTGCCTTTTGGCAAAAGGTAAGGTGCATTTGTCATACTTTCCACACCCACAACCAATCCTATTTCTGTTTTACCTAACATAATATTATGCACTGCTATCTCCAAGGCCCGCATACCCGAAGAGCAATTCTGATTTACACTTAGTGCTCCGCTTCTATGGGGCAACCCTATCCTCATGCTTACCTGACGAGCAGGCAAAGAACCTTGCATCCCTGTATAAAGCTGTCCCATCACTATTTCATCAACTATTTCAGGAGATATACCAGCCCTATCAAGGGCAGCATTCCCTACTGTTATAGCTAACTCCCTAGCTGAGACATTCTTTAATCCTCCCATAAACTTCCCTATTGCTGTACGACAAGCACTTACCATAACTACGTTTTTAAGTCTCATTTTTCTTCCTCCTATTCTGATTGTTGGTAATTTTGCAATAATAGGGAGCAAGTTTTTTTCCTACTCCCTATTTTCTAGCAAGACATCATCTAGTTTCTACTAACACTCCACCCCTTATTAAAGGAACATCAAACAAAGGCCTACAATTATGCCACTAAAAAGCAAGGCTACTACACAATAACCCATAATATCTCTGGCACCTAATCCAGCAATACCTAAAGCAGGTAGAGCCCAGAAAGGCTGAATTAGATTAGTCCAGGCATCACCCCAAGCAACAGCCATGGCAGTTTTCACAACAGGTACGCCTAAATCAATACTAGCAGGTATCATAATGGGAGCCTGAACTGCCCATTGCCCACCACCAGAAGGAACAAAGAGATTGACCAAACCGGCACTAAGAAAAGCAAATAAAGGAAAGGTAGTTTGGTTGGAAATACTAACAAACCACTGCGATATAATTACCGCTAATCCTGATCCCATCATCATCCCCATGATACCGGCATAAAAGGGAAACTGCAGTATAATCCCGCCAGTACCTTTGACTGCAATCCTTAATGCATCCAAGAATCTACGGGGTGTGCCATGGAAAATTATAGCTAAGAAAAGGAAGGTAAAATTAACAATATCTAAGTTCAAATTAAACCCCTTAGTAACAAAGTACCAAATAATGTAAACTACTCCCATAGCCCCAATGATAATTGAAATAATAGAACTATTTTCTACTCGCTCAGCAGGTGTCATAGTTGTTCTGTCTAAGGCCATTGCCGATTCACTATCTTTTAGCAATTCTGGATTAATAGCTATAATCTTATCTTTTTCCGGCATCATAGCTTTTGTTAATAAAGGTAAGGCAATAAGTAAAAGCACAATAGGAATTAGATTAAAAGTGGCAAAAATCGTCTCACTAGTGGGAATTAATCCTATTGTTTCTTCCATAAAATGACCTTCTGTAGCAATTGTTAATGGAATTGAACCCGATATACCCGCATGCCAAACAACAAAGCCAATGTAACCACAGGCGATCAACAACGGATAATCTACACCTTCCACCTTCTTAGCAATTTCCTTAGCTAGCAAAGCACCAATTACTAAACCAAAGCCCCAGTTAATGAAGGTAGCAAGAACAGATACTATGGTAGCCGTAATTACAGCCTGTGTCGGACTCTTCATAGCATCAGCAATTGCTCCTAACAATTTTTTAAAAGGTGGACTACTGGCCAAAGTATGTCCTGTAACAAGTACTAAAGCCATTTGCATAGAAAATGCCAACAACCCCCAAAATCCATTACCCCAGTGCAGTACCATTTGTAGAGGTGTATTTTGAGCAATTACCATACCTAATATAAAAACAATAAAGGTCAGTATTACAGCAAATAAATAAGGATCCGGAAGATATTTTTGTACTAAATTTACACAAGCTCTCGTTATTTTTTTTATCAAAGGTTATCCCTCCTCTTATTCTTTATAGCTAGCTTAGATATCCACCTTATCTTTCAACTAAGACGGCACAGCCCTGACCACCCCCGATACAGAGGGTAGCTAAACCCTTTTTGGCCTCCCTTTTCTTCATCTCGTGTAACAAAGTAACTAAAATCCGGGCTCCACTAGCTCCAATGGGATGACCTAAAGCAATGGCACCACCATTCACATTGACTATCTCCATATTGAACTGTAATTCTTTGGCTACTGCTACCGACTGGGCCGCAAAAGCTTCGTTAGCTTCGATTAAGTCCAAATCTTCCATAGCCCATCCTCCTTTAGCCAGGGCCTTTTTCGTAGCATCCACAGGTCCCATACCCATAATAGCGGGATCTACAGCTGCCGAAGCTCCCGCCACATAGCGGGCCAGAGGTTTCACCCATAATTTTTCTGCCCGTTCCCGTGTCGTTAATACTAAGGCTGCGGCACCATCATTTATACCTGAGGCATTTCCCGCCGTTACTGTGCCATTCTTTTTAAAGGCAGGTTTTAATTTAGACAAACCTTCTACTGTAGCACCCTTGCGGGGGAATTCATCTACTGTAAATTCTTTTATTTCTTTTTTTACCCGCACTTGTACGGGTACAATTTCCTCGGCAAAACGCTCTGTATTCAAAGCTTTTTCTGCCTTATTC
>JAHDSB010000165.1 GCA_018433015.1 Clostridia bacterium
AAAGCTAATAAAGATAAAAAAATTGCCCTAATTTTCTATAACTATCCTCCCGGAGAAAGCAATATCGGTAGTGGAGCCTTTTTAGATACTTTTGCTTCTTTAGAGCAGATTTTAAGGAAGTTGAAAGAGGCCGGATATGCTGTTTATTCTTGGACTAAAGCAGAACTTAAAGATAAATTTATTAAGGAAGGTAGAATAAATACACCTCAGTGGCATAAGCGGAAAGACAGCATGAACTATATAACGGTAAATACAGCTGAATATAAGGAAATAGTTGCAGATTGTCCGGAGAAGGGGAGTGTGGTGAAGAGATGGGGACAGTTCCCCGGTAATATCATGGCTGAGGAAAAAAGTGTGGTTGTTCCCGGAATTGTGGATGATAACTTGTTTATTGGAGTTCAGCCCTCCCGGGGCAGCTATGAGGAGAATGTGCAAAACTATCATGATAAATATATGCCTCCCCATCATCAGTATCTAGCCTTTTATAAGTGGTTGGAACAGGAATTTAAGGCTGACATGTGTATACATGTAGGTACCCATGGTACTTTAGAATTTCTACCGGGCAAAGAGGTGGCAGTATCGGGGAAATGTTTCAGTGATTATCTGCTGGGAAATATGCCCCATCTCTATATCTATTACTCCGGTAATCCTGCAGAAGCAATGTTGGCCAAGCGTCGTGCTCGAGCCGTAATGATTAGTCATCTTCATCCACCCTTTGTGGAAAGTGGGTTGTATGGAGATATGCTGGCTTTAGAAGCGTTAATTAATGAATATGAAGAAGCCCTTCATATGAATAGTACGCGCTGTGAAGAGGTGTTAAAGGATATTAAGGCTGCAGTAAGTTCTTTAGGGTGGCCTTGGGAAGACTTAGAGACAGTGGAAGAGACTATTTTTGAAATGAAAACCTCCTTAATACCGGGACGGCTGCATACTTTTGGACAAACTTTCAGCGAACAAGAGATTGCAGACTTTTTGGTACAGTTGTTCCATTACGGAGAAGATGAAACCCCCAGCCTCTCAGAACTCTTGTGTCAGGAGCGAGGTTGGGAGTGGGAGAGAATTAAAGATGCTCCGTATCTGTATCAACAGGAAGGAGTAATTTTAGAAGCTGAGAGACGCGAATGGATTAATAAATACGTGTTGGGACAAGGTGAGTTGGTAGCCCATGGTAAGAGGTGTTGGGAGAAATATAATTTGTTGCAAAAAAAAGGCAGGCTAGTTAAAAAACTGTTAAATTCTGAAGGTGAATTACAGGGTCTACTGAAAGGCATGGCAGGTCAGTATATACCTGCCGGTTTGGGGGGAGATGTGTTTCGGCAGATAGAAGTGTTGCCCAGTGGACGCAATATTTATCAGTTTGATCCCCGTAGAGTACCTTCCCCTTCTGCTTTGAGAAAAGGACAGGAAATTGCGGAAAATACCTTAAGACAGTATCAGGATAAGACAGGAGTCTATCCTAACAGTGTGGCTGTAGTTTTGTGGGGTTTGGAGACTTCCAAAACTCAAGGGGAGACGGTTGGGCAAATTCTGGCTTATTTAGGAGTGCGCATTAAACGAGGCAAATCTTTATGGGAACCCCAGTTAGAAGTAATTCCCCTCCAGGAATTAGGCCGACCACGAATAGATGTGAAAGTGCAAATGTGCGGCTTTTTCCGGGATATGTTTGCTAATGTTATGGATTTGTTGAATGAAGCCTTTACGATGGTTGGGAGCTTAAAGGAAGAGGGTAAAAATAATTTTGTCCAGACAAATAGCAGCGAATTGTTAGCGATTTTAAAAAAGCAAGGTCTTGCTGCTAAGGAAGCTCAGGAATTTGCTTGTGCCCGTATCTTTGGTCCCCAGTTAGCTCAATACGGAACGGGAGTAAATCAATTAGTGAAGAGCCGCAGATGGCAGGAAGAAAGTGATTTAACCGCAGATTACCTACAGAGTTTACGCTGTGTCTATACGAAAAATCATTATGGTAAAGAAATGAAAGAGCTCTTAAAGAAGAATCTAGTAAAAGTAGATGTTATCAGTCAGGTTAGAAGTTCCCGGGATTATGAAATCACCGATTTAGACCATTATTATGAATTCTTTGGAGGTTTAGCGAAAACAGTAGAAGTAGTAACAGGGAAAAAGGCTATGATGTTGATTTCCGATACCCATAATGGAAAGACCAGGACGGAAAGTGTGCAAAGGTCCATCCAAAGGGGAGCTCGTACCAGATTATTTAATCCCCAATGGCTCGAGGCTATGTTGGCCCATGATTATCATGGAGGTCAGCAATTAGCCGATCGCTTAGAAAACATGTTAGGTCTGGCTGCTACTACAGGGGAAGTGGATAACTGCCTTTTTGACGAAGCTAACGAAAAGTTTGTTTTAGATGAGCAAATGCGTAATAAGATACAAGAGAACAATTCCTATGCCCTACAGGATATTATGGAACGTTTACTGGAAGCTAATGTTCGTGGTTATTGGGATGCCGAGGATGATAAGTTAAAGGAACTAAAGAACCTGTATTTGCAACTGGAAGGGGATTTAGAAGGGGAAAGTGAATAATGCAAAAAATTAAATGTTAATTAGAGAAGAGTTGCTAACTATTTGATTAGTTAACAACTCTTCTTTGTCTTTATGTAGAGCGTGAATATCTACTTTAGAAAAATGTAAAATATCTTACTTGCCAATACTACACTTATATTATATTCTACTTGTAGAATATAATATAAGTGTAGTATGTGTATAATAGTCTGCTAGAATTTGGGGGTGTAATATGTCATTAAAACATGGAATACTTGGTCTATTATCATATTGTTCAATGACAGGATATGATCTGACGAAACTATTTAATGAATCTCTAAAATTTTTTTGGAATGCACAAACTAGTCAGATATATAGAGAATTAGATGCATTAGAAAAGAAAAAATACGTAACATCAGAACAAATAATACAAAGGGATAAACCTAATAAAAGGGTTTTCACAATAACTGATATAGGCAAAGATGAACTTACTCGCTGGCTAGATGAGCATTCGATAAATGATTCTATGAAGATTCGTGATGAGATGGCGATGAGAGTATTTTTTGGATCTAAGGGAGACCTAAGTAAATTAAAAGATGAACTGCTTGAATATAAGAAAGCTAAGGAAATGTTTCTCATTCATCTTGAAAAAGCAGAAAAAGAATTAAATGAGTATGAACAAAGTAGTGGTAAAGAAGGAGAAAAGATATATTGGCTAATGTCAATAAAGCGAGGATATATATCTGCCAAGGGTCATATCCAATGGGCAGAAGAATGCCTGGAGTTACTTAAAGAGAGGAAGGGTAAGAATTGAATAAATCAGCACTTCTTACTTCCAGGATAGAATCGATAGATTGTCTTAGGGGTATAGTAGCTGCAATTATGACGTTGGACCATGTTCGCGGTACAATACATAATGTGGGATATGCACCTACTGATCTAGTTCATACCAGTGTTATTCTTTTTATAACAAGATGGATTACTCATTTTTGTGCACCCATATTTGTGTTTTTAGCAGGAGTAAGTATTTATCTATCATTAAAAAGAGGAAAAACGAAGAAAGAAATGAGTAAGCATTTAATAAATAGAGGTATTAAGCTTATTTTTTTAGATATTGCTTTTGTTTCTGTTGTTATGACAGGATCCCTTGGAAATATATATTTACAAGTATTATGGGTAATTGGATTATCTATGATAATTCTAGCAGGATTAATCTGGATTAAGGATACTTATGTGTTAGCATTAGGGTTAATAATGGTTGTTGGGCATAATATCTTTGATTTTATAAGCATCAAGAATAGTACTTCTTTTATCTGTAGTATTCTACATTATCCTCAGACCTTTGATTTACCGATGGGTATCAGTATTAACATAAAATATACACTTATACCCTGGTTGGGCGTTATGGCGTTGGGGTACGTATTTGGTAAATTAATGAATTTAGAGCAGGAAAGAAGAAGTAAGATTTTCGTTAAAATGGGGCTGGTATTGACTATAGGGTTCTTTTTGTTAAGAGGTTTAAATATTTATGGTGATCCAAATCCTTGGAATATTCAGAAGAAATATGTTTTTACGGTTTTATCCTTTCTCAATACCCAAAAATATCCCCCCTCTTTATCCTATTTGTTAATGACGTTAGGTCCGGGAATATTAACATTAGGTATTTTTGAAAAGAAATTACCCAATATAATGCGACCTTTTATGGTTTTTGGTAGAGAACCATTACGCTACTATACTTTGCATATGATGATGATAGGTATATTTATGGGGTTAAATGTAGTGCTAGTATTTATTCTAAGTAATGGGAATATGCCAACAGGAAACCATCTATATCATAGTCTTCCCATTGTATATCTTGAATGGGTGTTGATTGTAGGTGTACTCTATTTTATTTTTGTGAAAAAGGAGAGGAAAAGCAGTTTGAAATACAAAAAGTGAACTCTTTTACTAACAGAATAATAATTTGGAATATAAATAAACTCATATGCTAATTAGTTATGCTTAGAGCGTTAATTGTATAATTTATGAAAGAGAAAAAGTTTCTTAGTGATAAACTAAGGAACTTTTTTGTTATATAATCTAAATTATAGGGAACAAAACCTAGGTGAAGATAAGTCAATATAGATGATATATATTTTACTCATTATATAAAAAACACAGGGAGGGAGATTAATTGCGTAAGTGTAAGCCAGTAGCGGCCCTATTACTATTTGCCTTGCTAATGACTTTAGCTCCTGCTACAATTTTTGCTATCAACAGGCATGTATCTTCTGTGGAAGTCAATAAAACAAATGTTCAAGCTGATGGTGAGGAAAAAATTAAGTTTACTGTATATTTGTTTAATGAAGATTATAGTATTCCGGAAAAGGCTAAGGTTTATGTGGCTTCAGAGCGGGGAAAAATCGATAGGTTTTATGAAGAGGATGCAGATGATCCTTTACCTGCTGCGGCCTACTATGAATTGGTCGATGAAGATAGTGACGGTAAATTGGAATTTGAAGTCAGTTCCCTGGTGGATGGGGATGTAAAAATAGCGGTAGGTCTTAATGATAAAGTTGTAGATTATGCTACTGATAATGGGGTTTCTGCCAGTGAAGCAGGAATAATCAATAGTAAAGATTATGACTTTGAGACGAAAAGAGTTAAGGATATAAGCTTAGATAAGGTACAATATGAAACGGAAGAATATAGTTTTACAGAATCCGGAGGTGTATATAAGTTAAAATCCTCTCCGGCTTATCCCCAAGCTAACGACTCTGACTATTATGAGGTTAGTTTTTTAGTTACTAATGAACAAGGAACGCCCCTTTCCGGGAAAACGGTAGAATTCTCACTGAATGACAGTAAAGCGAAAATTAGTAGGAAATCTGATAAGACCAACAGTTCTGGGATAGCAACTGTCAAAGTATATTACAGTGCTACTTTTTCCGGCACTAAAGATATTAGATTATATGCCGAGTCTATTTCTAATAAAAAAGCTACTGTAGTATTAACTTTTGGAGCAAGTTCTAGTAGACAGGGGATTTTTAATGATGAAGTGAAAGTATACGTAGGTACGCCCGGATGCTATGTGGATGGACTGTTGAAAACTATGGCAGGGGTACCCTTTGCTGAAGAAGGCACAATATATGTTCCGTTACGTTTTATGGCTGAGATTTTTGGAACTGAAATAGGTTGGGATCAAGAGAATCAAGAGATAGTACTTAATAATCAGGAGAGGCAGATAAAGTTTAAGGTCGGTAGCAGTTTGGTTAAGGATGGTAACAGCACCTTTAACCTAGGTGAAGGTGTGCCGCAAATTATTGGTGGCCGTACTTATGTACCTTTCGGTGTAGCAGAGGATATCTTTGCGGCACAAGTTGAGTTAATTACTGATGATCAGAATAAGCTGATAGGAACACGATGTCAGATTGTTACAGACAAAAATTAAATAAAAAAACAAATATTAAAGGCAAAAAATCAACTGTTTAGTTGATTTTTTGCCTTTTTAATTATGCTTCTATTATTCTATATAAAAAATTAAAAATTTCTAAAATAACTAGTAAAATACTTAAAAGTCACAGTTATTTAAAAAAATACACACCAAAGTACTAAATTGTATAATTGACAGGTAAATAGTACCTAATTTATGATAGCATTCAGGATATTTTATATTCTTATTAAGGGATAATAAGTTCTGAGGGGGTGAAATACGTATTTGACTATGGTATAGCTTCAGGAACAAAAGGGGGATGTTTGAGATGTTAAATAATTTAAAAATCGGGGCTAAGATAAGTATTCTAGCAGTAATGCTGATAGCGTTAATTATCTTGATCGGAAGTGTGGGATATTATAATTTCACAAATGCTAAGCTAGATATGAGTACAATGTATCACGATAGACTTTTAGCTATTAAGTTGATTAACGAAAATAGAGTACATGCTAGGGCAGTAGAAGCAGATATTTTCAAGTTATTAATTCATACAAATGAACCAGCAGAACAAAGGAAAATTAAACAAAATATAGATGAAAGAGAAAAAATATTTGACGCTAATATAAAAAAAATCAGGAATACTCAGTTAGATGAAACTGAAGAACAAACCCTTTTGAAGTTAGAAAATAGTTATAAAGAATATAAAAAAGGAATAAAACAAGCTATTACTTTGGCCATGGAAGGGAAATCAGAAGAAGCCCATAATGTTCTTGATAGCATAGCCGAAGTAGAAGAAACTTTTAGAAATAGTCTACGGGATCTGGCTGAATATAATATTAATGTTGCGGAAAAAACGAATATTGAAAATGAAAATAATTATGTAAAAACAACAAAACTGTTTATAGTAATGTTGTTGGTAGCTTTATTAGTCGCTATGGTTACTACCGTACTTATTTCCAAAAATATAAGCAATCCCATTGTAGATCTTACAAATATTATGCATAGATTAGCTACATATGATTTTACTTTTAACGAAAATAGCAAAGCCCTAAGTTATTTAAAAAGAGAAGATGAGGTTGGAGAAATAACCCGTGCTATAGCTACTATGCAAAAAAATATTATAGATATATTAGACGATATTTCTAAAAATTCTCAAAATGTTGCCTCCACATCAGAAGAGCTTAGAGCAACGGCAGAGCAAAATGCGGGAGCTTCAGAACAAGTAGCAACAACAATTACTGATATTGCAAAAGGAGCAACAGAACAAGCCCAGAGTACTACCGATGGTGCAAACAAATTACTAGAATTAGGGGAACAGATTGAAAAAGAGAGAAAAAACACTGAAGAATTAATCAAGGCTTCTAACGAAGTAGAGCAATTAGTTCAAACTGGTTTGAAAGTAATTGCTAATTTGGCAAATCGAACAAAAGAAAGCAATGAAGCTGCCGCTATTGTATCAGATACGATAGCGAAAACCAACGAGAATTCAAAACAAATCGGTGAAGCTAGTAGCTTGATACAATCAATTGCGGAACAGACAAATCTTTTAGCATTAAATGCTGCTATTGAAGCGGCAAGAGCTGGTGAACACGGGAAAGGTTTTGCAGTAGTGGCTGAGGAAATTAGAAAACTAGCGGAGCAGTCAACAAAATCTACAGAAGCCATTGATAAGGTAGTTAAAACATTACAAAACGATGCTAGCTTAGCAGTTGAAACCATGGAAAAAGTTGGCGCAATTGTAGCGGATCAAACAGAAAGTGTTCGATTAACAGAGGAAAAGTGCCACGAAATTAAAGATGCCATCGATTTATCTAAAAAATCTGTAGAAATAATAAATGAGACAAGCTTAATAATGGAGCAAAAGAAAAATGAATTACTGGATACGGTACAAGCATTATCTGCCGTTGCTCAAGAGAATGCTGCCGGAACAGAAGAAGCATCGGCATCTATTGAAGAGCAGTCGGCTGCTAATGAAGAAGTAGCTAATGCCAGTGAAGGATTAGCTAAATTAGCCCAAGAATTACAAATACTAGTTGATAGATTTAAAACATCTAGCTAAATGTCTTATTATCAAATTAAATTTTTATTGACAATTGACTTATTATTAAATAGACTGAATGTGAAAAGTATTTCAAACCAGATATTTTGAGGATGTTTTATTAATTTTCCTTAATTTATTTGGACTAAAAAAATAAGTTATCTGACAGGGAAGTTTCATCTTTCTAAGATTAGGTGGGGAAAGCCCAGCTGATTCGAGAATATTACTTATCTGACCTGAAAGGAATTTAGAATAATATGACTTGCAAGGGATTAGTCTATCTTCATAGAGGTTGCTAAACTCTGTATTCTAAACTTCCATTTCGGTGGAAGTTTTTTTATTTTATAAAGATATAGGGGGTAGGATTATGTCAAATTTAAGTCCTAATGAATGGGCGAAGCAAGTAATTAAACAGGAAGAGATTGATAAGTACTTAATTAATGGTAAAGATTTTATTGATGAAAAGGAAATTTTCGAAAAGCTTAAAAACAATCAAAATCCCGATAAACAGCGGATTAGGGACATCTTGCAAAAATCCTTATCTATCCAGATATTAGATCCTGATGAAACGGCGGCCTTGTTGAATGTTAAAGATGAAGAGCTCTGGCAGGAAATGTATGAAACAGCAGATAAGATTAAAAGAATGGTTTATGATAATCGCGTTATCTTCTTTGCTCCTTTATACTGTAGTAATCTATGTACTAATGGTTGTTTATACTGTGGATTCAGAAAAGATAATTCTGAGGAGAAACGTCGGATTTTAAACATGGAAGAAGTAAAAAAGGAAACTGAAGTAGTAGTAGATGAAGGGCATAAAAGGATGATTGTAGTATATGGTGAACATCCCCTTTCCGATGCTGATTATATAGCTGATTCCATTAAAGCAGTTTATAGTGTTAAAAGGAAAGCTAAACATGGGCCAGGATATGGAAGTATTCGCAGAGTTAATATCAATGCTGCCCCCATGTCCATTGACGACTTGCACAAATTGTGGGAAGTAGGTATTGGCACTTATCAAGTTTTTCAGGAAACTTATGATCATGAAACGTATAAAAAATTGCACCCCTTTGGACCTAAGTCTAATTATAGATGGCGTCTTTATTCTCTGCACAGGGCTTTAGAGGCCGGGATAGATGATGTTGCTATCGGAGCTTTGTTTGGCCTGAATGACTGGCGTTTTGAGGTTATGGGACTTTTATATCATGCTCTGGATCTAGAACGACAGTTTGATATTGGACCCCATACTATCTCGTTTCCTAGGTTAAATCCGGCAACAGGTTCCGATTTTAGTACTAATTCCAAGTATTTAGTTAACGATGAAGACTTCATCAAGTTAATAACAGTAATTAGATTATCAGTTCCTTATACCGGCATGATAGTAACAGCGAGAGAAAGAGCGGAGATAAGAAGAAAGGCTGTAAAAGTTGGGTGTACTCAAATGGATGCTTCTACTAAGATTGGCATTGGTGCCTATAGTGAGTCCACTAAAGAGCAAGAAGAAGATATACAACAGTTTATGCTGGGGGATACCAGAAAGCTTGATGATGTTATTCGAGAATTAGCCCAAGATGGTTTAATCACTTCCTTCTGTACGGCAGGTTATAGATGTGGTAGAACGGGAGATAAGATTATGGGACTACTTAAAAACTGTGTAGAAGGAAAATTCTGCAAGCTTAATGCTGTTCTAACATATAAAGAATATCTGGATGATTATGCCTCGCCGGAAACTAAGAAATTAGGAGAAAAGGTAATAAGAGAAGAGCTGGCAGAAATAAAAAATATGCCTTTCTATAAAGAGCATAAACTGGTTAAAACCTTAGAAAACTATTATGAAAGGATTTCTCATGGTGAAAGAGACTTATATTTATAATGAGTTAGAAAAGCTCCTGGCGCCTGAGTGCGACAGGAAAGAAAAGTTAAATAAGGTAGCCTCATGGATTGAAAGAAAATATGGAATTAAACTTTGTTTTTGTGAACTTTTAGGAAAACGTTGGTCTTATTATGCAGGTTCGGAAAGATTTTTAGTTCCCCAGGAACGTGTGAAAATAAATAATAACTGGGGAGTACTTGCTGAGAATATTGAAGATAAGGATAAGTGGGAAGGGATAGTATCTGCTCTACAAAGATTTAGTTTCTAAAAGAAAATAGCCTAATACAAAAGCACTGGACATAAAAATGTTCAGTGCTTTTGTTATATCAAGGTGAATAAATATACATAAATCAACCAAAATCTATTGCAAATTTATGCATGATAATTTATAATATTAAATAATTCGCCGGTTAGAAACCTTATGAATATAAAGAATAACTTTATAGCAAAAAGGAAACTACCACATATTTATTCATTTACTATTTATATTATTGAATAAATATACATAAATCAGAACTGATGATAGTTATTTTTGCTTGAACTGGAGGAGATAGATATGAGTGGAGTTGTGGTTCAGGGAGAACGGTGGTTTCCGTCAGAAACTGTATTCTCTGAAGACATGAAAGACTTATGGGGAAATTGGTACTGTGATTCGGAAGTGGGGAAACTCAAGGCCGTATTAATGAGAAGACCGGGAAAAGAAATTGAAAATGTTACGGGACAAAATTATGGCCAATTTAGATGGAAGGCACCGATGAGACCTGAAATAGCCAGAGCTCAGCAGGATGCTTTAGCTCAAATATATAGAGACCATGGAGTAGATGTCCATTATGTAGAAAGGCAGCGGGAAGATAGACCTAATGCCTTATTTATGAGGGATTTAGTATTAATGACTCCTGAAGGCGCTATTGTCTGTCGCCCCGGAATATCTGCTCGGCGCGGGGAAGAAAGATATGCTGCAGAGGCTCTAGCCAAATTAGGTGTTCCTATTATTAAGACAATTAATGGTGACGGCTTTTTTGATGGTGCATGTGCCTTATGGGTTGATCGCCATACTGTAATACTGGGAACTGGGGCCAGAGCTAATAAAGCAGGAGCCAGACAGGTGGAGGAGACCTTAAGAAATATTGGTGTCACAGATATCATTCCTTTTTCTATACCTTATGGTCATGCCCATTTGGATGGACTTATTAATTTCCCAGATAAAAAAACAGCTCTGCTGTTTCCTTGGCAAGTGCCGTATGATGTTGTCAAAGCCCTGTTAGATCGCGGTTTTAAAATAATTGAGGCTACCAATCTTCAAGAAATTAAAATTGGTACTGCTATCAACTTTGTAGCTTTAGAGCCAGGGAAAATCGTAATGCCGGCAGGTTGTCCCGATACTAAAGAAAAATTGGAAGCAGAGGGTATTGAAGTAATTGAGGTTGAGCTGGAGGAAATTATGAAAGGCTGGGGTGCAATTCACTGCATGACAGCATTCTTAAAGCGGGAACCTGTATAGAAAATCACAAAATTTAGAATGTATTTAACTAAGGAGGAGTTTTAAAATGAAAAAAATTGCTGCGTTACTATTAGCAATGCTACTATTAATAACTGCAGGTTGTGGTCAAACAGCCAGCACTGGTGGAGAGGATGTACCATCAACTATTGATAAAATTTTGGCTAATAAAAAAATTGTTATTGGAACAGCCCCTGGTTATGCACCCTTCGAAATGAAAGATAAAGAAGGAAACTTTATTGGTTATGATGTGGATTTAGGAAAAGCAATTGCGGAAGCGTTAAATGTACCGGTAGAATTCAAACAGTTTGAATTTAGCGGAATAATTCCGGCCTTGCAGACGGGAGAAATAGATATGGTTATTTCCGGCATGACTATTCGCGGAGATCGTGCTCTATCCGTAAGCTTCAGTAATCCATATTACTCTACAGGACAGGTGTTATTAGTTCCTGCGTCAGATACCGCTACAAAATCTTGGGAAGACATTGATGTCAAAGGGAAAAAGATTGCTTGTTCCCAAGGTACTACAGGAGCTTTATTAGCTAAGCAGATTTATAAGAATGCAACCGTGGTAGATTATCCTGATTTTCCAACAGCAGGTATGGCTTTAATCCAAGAACAGGCCGATGCAATAGTTTATGATGAGCCAGCCATTCGTACTTATGAGATTATGAATGAGGGTAAGGTTAGAGGTGTATATGATTTAATTTCTGTAGAAAATCTGGGAATTGCAGTACAGCACAATGATTTAGAAACAGTACAATGGCTCAACTCTTTCTTGGAGTCTTATCGCAATAGTCCTAAAGACCTGGCTTCTATAGAAAAATGGTTTAAATCCACAGATTGGATGGACAATGTAGCAAATAAAGAGTAAATAGGGCCTTATAAGTAGGGAGGTATAACCTCCCTGTTTTTACTTAGAAAACAATATTTACTTGCAAGGAGGAAAGAAAATGGGTTATACAGCGGATTGGAGCGTTATTCCCCAAAATATTGACGTATTATTGCTGGGATTGCTCTTAACTTTACGTATTTCTGCTATAGCATTAGTATTCAGCATTCCTATAGGTATAATAGCCGGCTTATGTCGCGTATCGCATAATAAAATATTATCCTTTTGCTCCGCTTGTTATGTAGAATTCATCAGAGGAGTACCTCTTTTAGTACTTATAATATGGATATTCTTTGCCTTAGGTAAATTTTTGAAATTAGATAGTTTTTGGGCTGCCATTGCCAGTCTCAGTATATTTTCCGGGGCTTTTGTGGCGGAAATAGTTAGGGCTGGTATTCAAGCTATTCCTCGGGGGCAAATGGAAGCGGCTCGTTCCTCGGGAATGACCTATATTCAGGCCATGCGTTTCATTGTTCTGCCCCAGGCCTTTCGTAAGGTATTACCGCCCTTGGCATCCCAGTTTATTATTTTGATTAAAGATTCATCTTTAGTTTCTGTTATATCGGTAGTTGATTTAACCCTACAAGGAAAGAATTTGGTGGCAACTACCTTTAGAGCTTTAGAAGTATGGACTTTTATCGCCGTAGAATATTTTCTGATAACTTTTACGTTATCCCAGATAATTCGTTACTTAGAGAAAAAATATCAGGTATTAGAATAAGGTAAATGATTTATCAAGGAGGTGTCCTAAGTGATTACAATTAACAATGTTTCCAAGAACTATGGCAGTCTTAAAGTACTGCAGGATATAAATTTAGAAATTCCTCAATCTCATATCTATGCACTAATTGGACCCAGCGGTGCCGGGAAAAGTACTCTTATCCGTACTGTTAACGGATTGGAAGATATCCAGCAAGGGGAAATAATAGTAGATGGAGTTAGTATTCATGACCGGAAGACGAATATCAATAAAATACGCACAGATATCGGCTTTGTTTTTCAATCTTTTAATCTCTATCCTCATTTGACCGCTTTAGAAAACGTTACTATTGCACCTGTACAGGTAAAAAAAGAAAATCCCCAGGATGCAAAGCAAAAAGCTAAGGAAATTCTAACTTCTTTAGGCTTAGAAGATAAATTTGATGCATATCCCGGTCAATTATCGGGCGGTCAGCAGCAGAGGGTTGCCATAGCCCGTTCTTTAGCTATGAACCCTAAGGTAATGTTGTTTGACGAACCTACATCTGCTCTGGATCCGGAAATGATTAAAGAGGTTTTAGATGTTATCAGAAACCTAGCTAATACGGGGATGACTATGATTGTTGTTACCCACGAAATGGGCTTTGCTAGGGAAATTTGCAATAAAATTGTCTTTATGGCTGAGGGACAAATAGTAGAAGTAGCTGATCCTGAACAATTTTTTACTAATCCTCAGACTGCAAGAGCCCAAGAATTTTTAGGAAAAGTATTGAACCATTAAAAGGACATAAAGAGGAGAGCTGGAATATGGAAATAAAAGTACAGGGAGAACGGTGGTTCCCTTCAGAAGATAGTTTTGCTCAGGAGATGGAAAAACTCTGGGGTAATTGGTATGTGGATTCAGAAGTAGGTACACTGCGGGCAGTGTTGATGCGCCGTCCGGGGAAAGAAATAGAAGGTATAACTGCAGAAAATTATGCAGAGTATCGTTTCCGTGCTCCTATCAATCCGGAAAAAGCCAGGCAGCAACAGGATAATTTAGCAGATATTTATCGTGCCCATGGTGTGGAAGTACATTATGTAGAAAATCAAAGGATAGACCGCCCCAATGCCATGTATATGAGGGATCTAATGTTTATGACCCCAGAAGGAGCTATAGTCTGCCGTCCGGCCTTCCCTGCTCGGAGGGGAGAGGAAAAAGCAGTAGCTCAAGCCTTAGCAAATTTAGGTGTACCTATCATTAAAACTATTAATGGCGATGGTTATTTTGAAGGTGCTTGTGCTATGTGGGTAGACAGGGAAACAGTAATTATTGGCACCAGCAGTCGTGCTAATGAAGCGGGGGCCAGACAAGTAGAAGCCGAGCTGAGAAATATCGGTGTAACTAATATTATTCGTACACAAATCCCCTATGGCAGTATACATTTAGATGGATACATGAATATTGTAGATAAAAAGAAAATTCTTGTATTCCCCTGGCATATGACTTATGATTGCGCTAAAGAATTGCTGGATAGAGGTTTTAAAATCTTAGAAGCTGGCAATATTAAAGAAGTAAAGCAAGGTATGGCTTTGAATATTGTAGCTATTGAACCCGGTAAAGTAGTCATGCCGGCGGGAAATCCTGAAACTAAAGAAATATTAGAAAATGAAGGTATTAAAGTAATTGAAGTGGAAATGGATGAAATAATGAATGGATGGGGTTCATTGCACTGTATGACGGTTTTTTTGCGGCGCGATCCTATAGCTAAATATTAATAATGTGTTGATATAAAATAGTAATATTGACATATTTAATAAATGTGATAAATTATTAATGAGAAGGTTGCCTGTTTTTTCGGATCTCGTTTTGTTTAACTAAAATGAAAACAGGAACTAACAAAAAATGTTAATTAATGAAAATAATGGTGGGAGGATGTAGTAACTATCCTTCCACCAAACTTATATACATACTAAAGTAAGATTGAGTGAGATTTGTAGAGTTTGAGGTTACTTACTAATGTCAAATATTGGTTCAAGTCATTGACAAATGGTAAAATATAAAATATCTTTAAATTAATTGATATTGTTAAAAAATGTTTAATTAAGATTAAACAGTAATTATAATTTACTATGTTAAATATTAAGTAATTAGTTCGCTATAAGGAAGGAGGAATCGCAGTTTTTAGGCTGTGATTTATATGAAGAACTTATTACATGTTGGCTTGGATGTAGGATCAACCACAGTGAAGATTGTGGTACTTGATGTAGATGATAAAATTATCTACAGCCAGTATAAAAGGCACTATTCAGATATTAAGAGTACAATTGTGGAAATTATTAAAGGAGCTTCTCAGAACTTTCCTACCGAAGCCATAACAATAAAGGTTACGGGATCAGGTGGACTTTCCGTATCAAATTTTTTAGGTATAGATTTTGTGCAAGAAGTTATAGCTTGTACTAAAACTATTGAAAGTGTTATACCTGATACTGATGTGGCGATAGAATTAGGTGGGGAAGATGCTAAGATTACTTTTTTTGAAGACGGTACTGTTGATCAACGGATGAACGGTACTTGTGCCGGAGGAACTGGAGCATTTATTGATCAGATGGCATCACTGCTACAGACGGATGCTGGAGGTTTAAATGAATTAGCAAAAAAATATAAGGTTATATATCCTATTGCAGCTAGATGTGGTGTTTTTGCAAAAACAGATATACAACCTTTGCTTAATGAAGGTGCAGCCAAAGAAAATATAGCAGCCTCCATATTTCAGGCTGTTGTAAATCAAACTATTAGTGGCTTGGCTTGTGGAAAGTCCATTAAAGGTAAGGTGGCCTTATTAGGAGGACCTCTTTATTTCTTATCAGAATTGAGGCAGAGATTTAAAGAAACCTTAAAACTAACGGATGAAGAAACACTATTACCTGAAAATTCTCAGTTTTTTGTGGCCATAGGGGCGGCAATAAGTTCAAAGGACGATAAGCACCTTACTTTTCAGGAATTAAGGAATCGGCTGGCTAAACTGAGTGATGTTGTTATTGATGAAGTTCGCAAGCTGCGTCCTTTATTTTTGGATGAGCAGGAGTTTAAAGAATTTAAGAATAGGCATGATAAGCATAAAGTCCGTGTAGGAGAGTTGCAAACCTATC
The DNA here is from genome assembly GCA_018433015.1 of Clostridia bacterium. GTDB lineage: Bacteria > Bacillota > Peptococcia > DRI-13 > SV3-B141 > SV3-B141. The sequence goes on from JAHDSB010000165.1 coordinate 16,041, forward strand.
AAGGGAATTGTTATTTAGGAATAGATGCAGGTTCTACCACTACTAAAGTAGCATTAATTGATGATGAGGGAACCTTGCTTTATTCGTACTATACTGGTAATGAAGGTAGCCCCTTGGAGTCAACCTTAAAGATACTGAAAGACTTGTATGGAAAAATGCCTCGCCAAACTAAGATTGTTAACTCTGCAGTTACGGGTTATGGAGAAGGTCTTATAAAAGCAGCCTTATCAGTAGATATTGGTGAGGTTGAAACTATTGCCCATTATACGGCAGCAGAGTTTTTCTTGCCCGGCGTAGATTTTATTTTGGATATCGGTGGGCAAGATATGAAGTGCCTAAAAGTTAAAGATGGCGTTATTGATGGTATTATGTTGAATGAAGCTTGTTCTTCCGGATGCGGTTCCTTTATTGAAACTTTTGCCCATTCTGTAAATATGAGTGCTAAGGAATTTGCTAAACCTGCTCTTACAGCTCATTCCCCCGTAGATTTAGGTTCCAGATGTACGGTGTTCATGAATTCTATGGTAAAACAGGCTCAGAAGGAAGGGGCCACCATAGGTGATATTTCAGCGGGCCTTTCTTATTCTGTCATAAAAAATGCCTTGTTCAAGGTTATTAAATTAAGAAATCCTAAAGATTTAGGTGAAAAAATCGTTGTTCAGGGTGGGACTTTTTATAATGATGCAATTTTAAGGAGTTTTGAACTTATTGGGGAGAGGGATGTTATAAGACCGGATATTGCTGGTTTAATGGGGGCATTTGGGGCAGCAATAATTGCTAAGAATCGTTATGAAGAAGGGCGGCAATCTACCCTTTTACCCCAAGACCAATTAGCTGGCTTTTCCGTTGCTACTACTATGAAACGTTGTGGTGGTTGTGCTAACAATTGCTTGCTCACTATAAACGAATTTAACGATGGTCGAAAGTTTGTCTCTGGTAATCGGTGCGAAAAAGGAGCAGGGATAGAGAAGACACAGCAAGAAAGTGAAATACCCAACCTCTTTGATTACAAATATAAAAGGCTTTTTAAATATGTGCCCTTAAAAAAGGAAGAGGCCCGGCGGGGTGTGATAGGGATCCCCAGGGTCTTAAATATGTATGAAAATTATCCTTTTTGGTTTACTTTTTTCACTAAATTGGGTTTTAGAGTAGAGTTGTCTCCCCGCACAACTAAGAAGATTTATGAAATGGGATTTGAAACCATACCTTCCGATACTGCTTGTTATCCAGCTAAACTAGTGCATGGTCACATTACAGCCTTGGTAAAACGGGGTGTTAAGACAATTTTTTATCCCTGTATACCCCATGAAAGGCAAGAGCAAGCAGAAGCAAATAACAATTATAATTGTCCTATGGTTATTTCTTATGCAGATGTAATTAAGAACAATATGGACATATTAAGGGAAAACAATATTAAGTTTATGAACCCTTTCCTGCCTTATGAAAATAAGAAGCGCTTAATAAAAAGGCTTTATGAGGAATTACATGATTATAAAATAACTAAAAAAGAAATTGCTGCTGCTGTAGAAGCAGCTTGGCAGGAAGATCTTAAGGTAAAGGAAGATATTAAGAAACAAGGCGAAGAAGTACTGCGTTATTTGAAAAAGACGGGTAAAACCGGGATAGTGCTGGCGGGAAGACCTTATCACATAGATCCGGAAATAAATCATGGTATACCTAACATCATAACAGCCTATGGTATGGCAGTTTTAACAGAAGATTCCGTAGCCCATCTGGGTAAAGTAGAAAGACCTTTACGAGTAGTAGACCAATGGATGTACCATTCCAGGCTTTATGCGGCGGCCAGTTTTGTAGCTGCCCAGTCTAATTTAGAAATTATCCAGCTAAATTCTTTCGGCTGTGGCCTGGATGCTATTACTACCGACCAGGTTCAAGAGATACTCAACAATTACGGCAAAATATATACGGCATTAAAAATAGATGAAGGTAGTAACTTGGGAGCAGCACGTATTAGAGTTCGATCCCTGAAAGCAGCCATAGAAGAACGGAAAAAAACAGGCTTTAAGCCTGGTAAAATAGCTGAAATTCCTGAAAGAATTATATTTACTAAAGACATGAGAAAACGTCATACTATTCTATGTCCTCAGATGTCACCTATCCACATGCAGTTTGCCCACGAAATGTTTGATTCAGAAGGATATAATTTGGTGGTATTATCTTCCGCTGATAAAAAAGCTGTGGATGAAGGTTTGAAACACGTCAACAATGATGCTTGTTATCCTTCTATTATTGTAATTGGACAATTGATAGCGGCCTTGAAATCCGGAGCATATGACTTAGATAATACATCGGTCATTATTTCCCAAACAGGTGGAGGTTGCAGAGCAACAAATTACATAGGATTATTGAGAAAAGCGTTAAGAGAAGCTGGATTTCCTGATGTTCCGGTAATCTCTGTAAATGCGGTAGGATTAGAAAAAAATCCTGGATTTAAATTGAATTTCAGAATGCTAAGGAAGGTTACTATCGGCCTCTTGTACGGAGATTTGTTAATGCGCGTATTGTATAGGGTAAGGCCTTATGAAAAAATACCTGGTTCAGCAGAAATTCTTTATAAAAATTGGGTAGATAAATGTAAACAGCACTTGAGAGTCGGAGATTTCAAGACCTTTAAAGAAAATGTAAGAAGGATTGTACAAGATTTTGATAATCTGGAAATAAAAGATATAATAAAACCCCGTGTTGGTGTAGTAGGAGAAATCCTTGTTAAATATCATCCTTTAGCTAATAATAATGTTGTAAAGATTATTGAAAGAGAAGGTGCAGAGGCAGTTGTCCCAGATTTGCTAGACTTTTTCTTGTACAGCATTTATGATCGGGTTTATGATTATAAATATTTATCGGGTAGTATATTCTCAAATGCTGTTGCTAAATCTTTAATCAGGTTTTTTGAGTACTACAGAAAGGCCATGAAAAAAGCCTTGGAGAAAAGTAAGCGCTTTGAAGCTCCTAAAATTGTATATGAGCTGGCAGAAGGTGCTAAATCTATAGTATCTCTGGGTAATCATACAGGTGAAGGTTGGCTTTTGACTGCAGAAATGGTGGAACTTATCGAAAGTGGTGTTAAAAACATTATTTGTATGCAGCCTTTTGCTTGTCTGCCTAACCATGTAACGGGAAAAGGTATGATTAAAGAGTTGAAAAGAACATACCCGGGAGCAAATATTGCGGCTATAGATTATGATCCGGGAGCTAGTGAAGTTAATCAGCTTAACAGGATAAAACTTATGTTATCTGTAGCATTTAAAAATTTGCATCAGGAGATCTCTGATAATAGGAAGTTAGAACAGGATAATAAAGAGGCGTGCAGTGAAGGGTATGAAGATACTATTAATATGTAAAAAGCAAAATGATTTTTAGAAATTAAAATGGCCACAGAATGTTTCATTATTCTGTGGCTCATAATTTGGCTCCCTTATAGTTGGGAATATACAAAGCCGGCCTTACTGACTTTTAACGGTCAATAAGGCCGACTTTTTTCTATCAATAAGGAGTTGGGTGGAAGTTATATTTTAAAATTATTAATAACTTTATTCAATTCTTCTGCCATATGAGATAATTTGGCGGAGGATTCATTGAGTTCCACTAGTGTTTGACTAGTATGGGTGGTACCTTGGGCTATTTGTTGGATGCCTTCTGCACTTTGATTTATAGTGATGGTGATTTCACCAATAGCGTTAGTTACTTCGTTAATAGCTTGTAAGGCCTGGTTTCCTAAGGACCATGCATTGCTGTTTAACGTATAGAAAAGATTTGCATCCTGTTTATAATTATTTGCAGTGTCCAAGAAGCTCCGGTATTCCTTGTTTATACTGTTATCGGTAAAGGAAAGCAAATCAGAAGCGCTGCGGGTTAATTCTTGGATTGCTCCTTGTACTTGTTCTGTTAAGTTTTGAATCTTTGTTACAGTTTGTGAAGACTCCTCTGCTAATTTACGTACCTCCTCTGCTACAACGGCAAATCCTCTACCTTGTTCCCCGGCGCGGGCTGCTTCAATAGCAGCATTTAAAGCCAGTAGATTTGTTTGTTCGGCAATATCAGAGATTAAGGAAGCCATATTAGATATTTCTTCCACCACCATAGCCTTGTTTAGCCCATCCTTCATTTGTTTTTCCAGATTTGTATATGTAATTACGGCTGAATCTAGAGATGAGGCTACATTATCATGAAGCTCCAGGGCTTTTGCTTCTATTTCTTGAGCCTGGTTTTTTCCTTGATCCATTTCAGAAACCAATTGTGTAGCTGAAGCGTTCATTTCTTGACTGGAAGCATTAATTTGCTGGGCCGAAGCAGATACTTCTTCTACACTGGCCGATATTTCTTCCGTGGAAGCTGAAACTTCTTCCATATTGGCAGAGGCAGTTTCGGTAGTGGCAGAGAGCTCTTCGCTAGAAGCTGCTAATTCTTGAGCGGAAGTAGCAATATTTTCTACAGTGTTATGTAGCATCTCTCGCATTTTATTAAAAGCCTGAGCTAATTGACCTATTTCATCTTTCCGCTTAAGATAATTTTCATTGATATCGCGAGTCAGATCTCCGGAAGCAATAAGATCTGCATACGATGCCGCAGCTTGTAAAGGTTTTTCAAGGTTCCTGGCCATGGAAATGATTAAGAGGCTTAATATTACAAGACCTAAAATACTGGTAATAATGATGTTTCTAATTAAGGCATTTACCTCAGTGAGTGTTTCATCTTGGGGTACGGCAGTTATAAAGCACCAGGGATCAGGAATATTCCCGATTTTGATGGGGACATAGGCTCTCATTACTTTTTCCCCTGTTTCGGAAATTTCAGTGGGAGTGTAAATTTTTCCATTTTTGATGGCATCTTCCACTTCAGCTTTATTCTCGTGAGCTATATCGATTATATTTTTTTCCACTAATTCTGTGTCAGGATGGGTAACAAAAGTACCGGTATTGGAAACAAGAGAAGCAAAGCCAGTTTCATATAATTTAATTTGAGAATTATATTCTTGTAAAGTATCAAGGGCAATATCAATACCTGTTACTCCTACGATTTTGTTGTCTACTTTAATGGGTACGCATAAAGAGACCATCAGAACATCTTTACCTTGTAAATTATATTTCGCAGGTTCAGTTATGTATTCTTGTCCGGTACTCAGAGGGATATGATAAAAATCACCTGCTACGTAGTCTGTGCAGTATTCTAATTTGATAGTATTTCCTACTCTATTCCAATAAGGGATATACCTTCCTGTATTATCGTGGCCTGGTGCATTAACAAATTCCTGATCTTTTCCATCAAGAGAGTTAGGTTCCCAAACTGTCCAGGCACCAAGATAGTTAGGATTAGCTTTCAGAACATTTTCTAAAGCCTTATTGTATTGAGATCTTCGAATATCCAGGGGAACGTTTTGATAACCCATGAAAACCTGGGAAAGGGTCCGTGCTGAATCTAAAGTGTTTTCAAGATACCTTTGTGTCATGTTTGAATTTTCTTTTGCTTTACTTAATACTATCTGTTGAACATTTTCTATTTGTACATTTCTAGATTTATATGCTATGAATCCAATAGTTATTGAGAAAATTAGTAGTGCGGGTAGCAAAAGAAAGACAAGCATTTTCGATTTAATTTTCATATACCTACCTCCTACTAGAAATTAGCTGACCTAATAATATGTGATGAAAATAAATATCAGAATGTTCTAAATCACCTCTTTCTTCACAATTCCATAATAACATAGGACATTTAGACTTATTCTAATTATAGAAAAATATTGAAAAATGTCGAAATGATGTTTAATATAGGATATTAGAGAGAGAACTGTCGAAAAAACTCAAAAAGAGTAAATGGATGGATTTTTACCTTATTAAAGATTTTTTTGCCAGTTGACAATCTAATAAAAATTTGTTATATTTCATACAAGTGTTTCTATTTTATTGTACTTACAAAAAAAATAAGTTTATGCAATCACATGACTGGCGGAAGTGGAATTAACCACATGGAGTGTGATTTAAGAAATATGCCGACCGCCTGGGCGCTTAGTCCAGGGGTCGTTTTTTTATTTCCTGGACTATGTAAACTAAAATAAGGAGGAGAACTTATGTTTAGTGAAGCATGGCGCGGTTTTACGGAGGGCAGTTGGAATAAGGCTATTGATGTAAGAGATTTTATCCAGAAAAATTATACCCCCTATGAGGGTAACGAGAGCTTTTTAGCAAGCCCTACCGAGAGGACAAAGGAGCTCTGGCAGGTTTGTAATGACTTGATTGTGGAAGAGTTGAAAAAAGGTGTACTTGATATTGATACTGAAAATATTGCCGGTGTAGATAATTTTGCCCCCGGTTATATCGATGAAAAAAATGAAGTAATAGTAGGGTTACAAACGGACGCACCTTTGAAAAGAATGATTAATCCTTATGGTGGTATAAGAATGGCAGAACAGGCCTTGGAAGAGTATGGATACGAGATGAAAGACGAGATGCGTGACGTATTCTATAACCATCGAAAAACTCATAATCAAGGGGTTTTTGATGTTTATACTAAAGAGATTAGGGCTTTAAGAAGTGCCGGACTCTTAACAGGACTTCCCGATGCTTATGGAAGAGGGAGAATAATTGGTGACTATCGCAGATTAACTTTATATGGTGTTGATTATTTAATTTCTGAAAAACAAAAAGACTTGAGGGAAAAACTCCAAGGTTTAATGAATGAAGAATTAATCAGAAGTAGGGAAGAAGTTACAGAGCAGATACGTGCTTTGAAGAAAATAAAGAAAATGGCGGCAAGTTACGGGATTGATATTGCACAGCCTGCTAAAAATGCTAGAGAAGCTTTACAGTTTTTGTATTTTGGTTATTTGGCAGGAGTGAAAGAAAATAATGGAGCTGCTATGTCTTTAGGAAGATGTAGTACCTTTTTAGATATTTATTTGGAAAGGGATTTAAGATTAGGGGTAATAACGGAACAAGAAGCCCAGGAGTTGATAGACCAATTTGTTATTAAGTTGCGCTTGGTAAGACATCTGCGCACACCGGAATATAACGAATTATTTGCGGGTGATCCTAACTGGATTACTGAATCTCTAGGAGGAATGGGTATCAACGGCGAGACTCTGGTAACAAAAACATCTTTCAGATTCTTGCATACTTTAACTAACTTAGGACCTGCTCCTGAACCTAATATGACTGTTTTATGGTCAGAAAAGTTACCCCAGGCTTTCAAAGAGTATTGTGCTAAAATGTCAATTTCCACGGATGCTATACAGTACGAAAATGACGATATTATGCGTCCTGTCTATGGTGATGATTATGGCATAGCTTGTTGTGTTTCAGCCATGAGAATGGGTAAAGAAATGCAGTTTTTTGGAGCTAGATGTAATCTGGCCAAAGCATTACTCTACGCTATTAATGGTGGTATAGATGAAAAGAAGGGAATCCTTGTCGTTCCTGGAATAGAAAAAATAACTGATGAAATTTTAGATTTTAATAAAGTTAAGGAAAATTACGAAAAGGTCCTGGAGTATGTAGCAGAACAGTATGTTAATGCTATCAATGTCATCCATTATATGCATGATAAATATGCGTATGAGGCAGCTTTAATGGCTTTGCATGATACAGATGTTAAAAGATATACAGCATTTGGTATTGCCGGACTTTCAGTTGCGGTAGATTCTCTTAGTGCTATCAAGTTCGCTCAAGTAAAACCTGTACGGGAAAATGGCATAGCAGTAGATTATAAGGTGACAGGAGGTTTCCCCACCTACGGCAATGATGAAGATGAGGTCGATGAAATAGCAGTACAACTGGTGAGAAGCTTTATCAAGATGTTGAAGAAGCATGAATTGTATAGAAAGGCAGAGCATACCCTATCAGTACTTACTATAACTTCCAATGTAATGTATGGGAAGAAAACAGGAACTACTCCTGATGGCAGAAAAGCCGGAGAACCTTTCGCTCCCGGAGCTAACCCTATGCATGGTAGGGATAAAAGCGGGGCGTTGGCTTCTTTAAATTCTGTGGCTAAAATTCCTTATCGTGCTGTCTGTCAGGATGGAGTTTCCAATACATTCTCTATTGTGCCTGAGGCTTTAGGTAAGGATGATACAACAAGAATAAATAATTTAAGTGCCATTTTAGATGGTTATTTTGTACAAGGGGCTCATCATTTAAATGTAAATGTTATGAGTAGGCAAACTCTTTTAGATGCTATGGAAAATCCAGAAAAATATCCGACATTGACTATCAGGGTATCTGGTTACGCTGTTCATTTCAACAAATTAACAAGGGAGCAACAGTTAGAAGTAATTAGTAGAACATTCCATGAAGCTTTAGCATGTTAAGGAGGGATGCCCTGTGAAAGGTAGAATACATTCCCTTGAAACTATGGGACTGGTTGATGGACCCGGAATAAGGACAGTAGTATTCCTGCAGGGCTGCAGGCTAAGATGTGCTTATTGTCATAATCCTGATACCTGGGATTGTAGAAAAGGCCAAGAAATAGAAGCTCAGGTGCTGGTAAGAAAATTGCTAAGGTATAGGCCATACTTTGCAAAATCAGGAGGGGGAGTCACTTTTTCAGGGGGAGAACCCTTATTGCAGCCCGAGTTTTTACTGGAAATGTTAAAGCTATGTAAGCAAGAGGGGATCCATACAGCCCTTGATACCGCAGGTTTTGGTCTAGGGGAATATGATGAAATTTTACAATATACGGATTTGGTTATCCTCGATATTAAGCATGTCAGTCCGGAAGGTTATTTTAGTCTAACCCAGGGACGGATGGAGGAAATGTTAAAGTTTAAGGCTGCCCTTGATAAAACAAATATAAAGTTATGGTTACGGCACGTTGTTGTTCCTGGCATTACAGACAGCATGAATCATATGTATAAACTTAAAAAAATAATTTCCGAATTCAAGAATGTAGAAAAGATAGAGCTTCTTCCTTACCATACTTTAGGGGTTAATAAGTATAAAGAAATGGGCTTATCCTATCCTCTAGAAGGGGTGGAGGCCATGAGTAAAAAGAGGTTAAGAAAATTAGAAAGATATATCTTAAGTTCTTCATTACATGTAATAAAAGGAAAAGAAGACTACGTTGATGAGAAATATGCATAAGTAAAATGACAAGGTGTGACTTTTAGGAGTCGCACCTTTTTTATGTGGTGCAGCAAATTACGTATTTAGACATAAAATAACAGAAAATATTAATAATGTTTAAAATATATTGACATTTTATAATCGTATTATATAATCAAAGTGAACAATATTTCAAGTATTGCACAAATGTGCAAAAATAAGGTAAAAACTCTTATATTGAACCACATAATATTAACCTTCATTAATATCAACTGTAGTATTTTAAATTATCAGCATATAGGAGCTTCTCCAAAAGCTACTATATATAAATTAAAAAAGAGGGGAGTGGTTTTTGTGTTAGTGAATTCAAAAGAAATGCTTTTTAAGGCAAGAAAGGAGGGATATGGTGTAGCACAACCAAATGTCTGGGATTTGCATAGTTTAAGGGCTGTTATCCAAGGATGTGAAGAAAAAAGAAGTCCTGTTATTGTTGCTTTAGCTGAAGTTCATTTTGACTACATAGACCCCTATGAAATTATGAATATGGCTAGATTTTATATGGAAAAAGCTGATATACCTATCGCAATGCACCTTGATCATGGCAATACTTTCGAAGCTTGTGTAAATGCTATCAGAGCTGGGTTTACTTCAGTTATGTTAGATGCTTCTATGCTTTCGTTTGAAGAAAACGTAAAAAGAACAACGGAAGTAGTTAAAATTGCACATAAATGTGGCGTTACAGTAGAGGCGGAATTGGGACATGTAGGCCAGGGAGAAGATTATGAAAAAATAGATAAGGATTTAAAAGACTTATTTACGAATCCGGAGCAGGCTCAAGAATTTGTTGATCTTACAGGTGTTGATAGCCTAGCAGTTGCTATTGGTACAGCCCACGGAGAATATAAAGGCACACCAAAAATTGATCTAACAAGATTGAAGGAAATTAGGAATATGGTTAATGTCCCGTTAGTGTTACATGGTGGTTCAGGAACTGGTGATAACACACTTAAAAAATGTATAGATATGGGAATTAGTAAAATAAATATTTGTACTGATTTAATGAAAGCTGGAGCCGCTGCAGTAAATAGTGTTTTAAATGAAAAGAATTATATAGATTTAGGTATGGCTGGAGAAGAAGGAATTAAGAAGTGCTTACAACGATATATTGATGTGTTTGGTTGTGTAGGTAAGGCGTAAATAAAAAGGAGGGATTGACATGGAAGCCATCACAGCGGCAGCAGAATTATTTATGGCTTTGTTTCAAGAAGGAGGAAAGACTTTAGTAGGTTTAATTACAGGGATTTTGCCTACCTTAGCCTGCCTTTTGATAGTTGTGAATGCAGTAGTAAAGTTTATTGGCGAAGATAAGTTGGAGCGAATTGCTGAAAAGGCTTCTAGCCATGTAGTTTTACGGTATTGCATTTTACCTTTTTTATCCATGTTCGTTTTAGCTAATCCCATGTGTTTTACAATGGGCAGATTTTTACCAGAAAAATATAAGGCTTCTTTCTTTGATGTAGTGTGTTCAGGCATTGCTCATCCTGGTACAGGATTATTTCCTCATATAAACTCAGGGGAACTATTTATCTGGTTAGGAATAGCTCAAGGCATACAAAAGATAGGGCTACCAGTGGGTGGTTTAGCTGTTAGATATTTACTGGCAGGTATAATTTTGGGATTGATCAGAGGATTACTAACTGAAAAATTGTGGCTTTACTTTGCTAAGAAAAAAGGTATAGAAATTGACAGTCAATCAGTTGTACAAGCATAACTCATCCTTAATATAAATAAAAAGGAGCTGAAGGTTATGGAATATAAAGTTGCAAGGGTGGAGAAAGGAACAGGAGGATGGGGTACTCCTTTGCTTATTAAACCGACAGATAAAAGAAATAAGATAGTATCAATAACCGCCGGAAAGATTCACCCCGTAGCTAGAAAAATTGCTGAAATTACAGGTGCAGAAGCTGTAGATGGGTTCAAACATCCTGTTGCCGATGACCAGATGGCGTGTGCGGTAATAGATTGTGGAGGTACTTGTAGATTAGGAATTTTACCTAGCAAAAACATATTAACAATTAATATAAATGGTGATGGTCCTACGGGCCCCATGGCTAGATTTATTAAAGAAGGTTTATATGTATCAGGGGTAAAGGTAGATAATGTCCATCCAGAAAAAGAATGAGAGGTGATATTTAATGGAAGTTAAGAGCAATTTTATTACTTCCCTGATAGAGAAATTCGGTTCAGGCGCGGGGAAATTTACAGCTACATTTTTCCAATCCGGGAGAGAAACTATGGACATAATCATTGGAACGGTATTACCTTTTATGTTTTTTGTATCAGCTTTAATTGGTATCATTATAAAATCAGGGATAGGAGATATAATAGCCAGAACATTAAGTCCTTTAGCTTCAAATCTAGGCGGATTGATCATAATATCTTTAATATGTGGTATTCCTATATTATCTCCTTTATTAGGCCCAGGAGCAGTAATTGCGCAAGTAATAGGAGTTTTAGTTGGTACAGAAATAGCATTGGGACATATTCCTCCTCAGATGGCTTTACCGGCTTTGTTTGCTATTAACACACAAGTTGGATGTGATTTTATACCAGTGGCCATGGGATTAGAAGAGGCAAAACCTGAGACTATAGAAGTAGCAGTCCCAGCCATCTTAATTGGAAGATTCTGTACTGGACCCATTGCTGTATTAATAGGGATCTTATTCTCCCTAGGATTATATTAGAGGGTGAATTCATAATGAGTAGAATGATCTATGAAACCCAAGTAGTTCAAATAGGTAAAGGTGCTCAAGAATTATTAGATAAAAATGGTTTATTGGTTTTATTTGGAATAGAAGCGCCTGATATTCTGAAGGACATTTGTTTCATACATAATAGAAATACTGTTAATGGAATAATTGAAGAAGGTGACATATTACAAATTGAGGATAACATTTATAAAATATTAAAAGTGGGAGATATGGCCTGCCAAAATTTAACTGATATAGGGCACTGTACCTTAAATTTTTCAGGTTTGACAGAGGAAGAATTGTTATCTGGAAGTATTTATTTACAAGGTCATAGCCCTGCAGTAAAAGTAGGTACAATTATAAAGATACTCAAGAAATAAAAAATGGTACTGAGAAAATCTAATTCATGATTTTCTCAGTACCCAAGTAGAAATAAACAACTAATTATATATTATAACGAAATAAAGCCTAAGTAAATTATTAAAGTTATGTTCACTTTTGTAGTAGCATAGGGAGTAGAAAGGAGGTTTTAAGATATGGATAATTGGGAAAGCAATAGACTCTTAACAAAAGTAGCAACTATGTATTATCTTGATAATATGACCCAGAGTGAAATTGCCAAAAGAATTGGCATTAATAGATCAAGTATTAGTAGAATGTTAAAAAAAGCTAGAGAAACCGGTATCGTTACAATAAATATTAAAAATAATTTCAGTGAAAATTTACAGCTGGAAAAAGAATTAGAGCAAGCATTTAAATTAAAAGAAGTTATAGTTATAGAGTTGGGAAAAGAAAAAGATAAAAAGATTATCAAGCAGTTCTTGGGACAAGCTTGTTCTAAATATTTAACTAGAATTATTCATCCAGGAAATGTAGTTGGATTTACCTGGGGAAGCACTTTAGGTTTTGTAGGAGAAGAATTTAAAAGATTGAGTGATTGTAAAAACATCTCTGCTACTATAGTACCTATAAGTGGTGGCCCTGGAAATGTAAATAATGAAATCCATGTTAATACAATAGTATCAAAAGTTGCTGGAGCATTGAAGGCAAAACCTCACTATCTTTATGCACCGTATGCTACTGCAAAAATAGAAACTAAAAATGCTATATTGAAAGATGACAATTATAAAGCTATATTAAATTTTTGGGAAAAACTAAATATAGCTGTTGTAGGTATAGGGGCACTTGTAAATTCATCAGTTCTTGTATCCACAGGTTACTTTACTGAGAAAGACATTAAAGAGTTAACCCAGAAGAATATCATCGGAGAAACATGTGGTACTTTTTTTGATATAAATGGCAATGTTATAGAATCCGATATTGTAGATAGGGTTATTGCTTTAAGTATTGATAAGCTTAGAAAAGTTAAATTTTCTATTGCCGTGGCCGAATCTGCAGTAAAGGTACCGGCTATTTATGGTGCTTTGAAAGGCAGATTTGTTAATGTATTAATTACAACTGATGAAACTGCAAAATTGCTTCTAAAACGAAAAGAATCTTTGGATAGAGATAAGTCTGATATTTCATAAATCAAATAAAGGAAGTGTGATTTTAATGTTGATACTATTAGATACAGCAAAAATAGATTTGATAGAAAAAGCTAATGAAATATTGCCCCTTGATGGAGTAACTACCAATCCATCTCTAATTGTAAAAGAAAAGACTGCTTTTATTACGTTATTACAAGAGATAAGAAGGATAATAGGAACTGAAAAGATGTTGCATGTACAAGTTATTAGTAAGAAAGCAGAAGAAATAGTAGAAGAAGCTATGTATTTAAATAAGGTTATTGGTGGGAATTTGTATATTAAGGTGCCTGTTATTCCCCAGGGTATTAAAGCCATGAAAATAATAAAGGAAAAAGGCTTGAAAATTACGGCAACAGCCATATTTACACCTCAACAAGCAGTATTAGCAGCTAAAGCTGGGGCAAATTTTGTTGCACCATATGTCAATAGATTGGATAATATCTCAGCCAATGGAATAAACGTTGTAGCGGAGATTGCTAAAATTTACAATATGTTTTCTATTAAAACAAAAATACTTGCTGCTAGTTTTAAAAACATACAACAAGTTCATGATGCTTGTTTAGCAGGAGCCCATGGTGTAACTGTACCTTATGATTTAGCTAATCTATTAGTACATCATCCCCTTACTGAAGAGAGTGTAGAAAAATTTATTAGTGATTGGGAAGATTTTTATGGTAAAGGCAAATTAACAAAAGATATGAAGTGACGTACTGTAGTATTTTTAGAGGTTAATGACGTATTTTCTGGGGAGAGGATGATTTAATGAAAACTCGGGCAGTAAGACTCTATGGAGTAAACGATGTTAGGTTAGAAGAATTTAACTTACCTCAGATTAAAGAGGATGAAATATTAGCTCAAATCATAACAAACAGTATTTGTATGTCAACGTATAAAGCAGTAATTCAAGTAACTAACCATAAAAGAGTTCCTGAAGATATAAAAGAGAATCCCATTATTACAGGGCATGAATTTTCCGGTAGAATAATTAAAGTAGGAAGAAAATGGCAAGAAAGATACAGTGTAGGTGATAAATTTGCTATCCAGCCAGCTTTAAATATTAAGGATAGTTTTTATACACCGGGATATTCTTATCCATATTTTGGAGGGAATGCTGCTTTTGTAATAATACCTAACGAAGTTATGGAATCAGAGTGTTTATTATCTTATAAAGGTGATTCCTATTTTAATGCTTCTTTGGCAGAACCTTTGTCTTGCATTATTGGAGCTTTTCATGCAAATTATCATACAAAGAATGGGGTATACAAGCATGAAATGGGAATAGTTGAAGGAGGCAATATGGCCCTTTTGGGGGCAGTGGGACCTATGGGTCTAGGTGCTATAAGTTATATTATTAATTGTAAAAAAAGACCTAAAGTTTTAGTAGTAACAGATATAAACGAAAAAAGGCTGGAAAGAGCTAAAAAAATATGTACAGTTGAAGAAGCAAAAAAAAATGGTGTGGAATTAAGATATGTTAATACTAATGAAATAGAGAAACCAGAGAAGTATTTAATGTCGTTAACTGATTGTAAGGGATATGATGATGTATATGTTTTTGCTCCCGTTAAAAATGTTGTAGAACAAGGAAATATGATTCTTGGGAAAGATGGATGTTTAAACTTTTTTGCCGGGCCTACTAATAAAGAGTTTACTGCGGAGATTAACTTTTATAATGTGCACTATAATTCTATACATGTTGTAGGAACTAGTGGTGGAAATACTGATGATATGCTAGAAGCTTTGGATATGATTAGTCGAGGATTAATTAATCCTGCCGTAATGATTACCCATATAGGCGGTTTGAATAGTGCTGCTAGTACTATTCAAAATTTACCCAATATTCCCGGAGGTAAAAAACTAATTTATACTAATGTGGATATGGAATTAACAGCTATAGATGAATTT
>JAHDSB010000095.1 GCA_018433015.1 Clostridia bacterium
AATAATGAAAATAAATTGACAAAAAAGTCATAAACAACCAAAAAGATGTATGGAAATAAGGGATATATAAAAAAATAATTTCATATATATAAAATAAATCTTGTTAGGATTTCATGTATATGATAAAATTACATTGAAAGCAGAGAATAATTCACTGACATAAAAAAATGAATATATTTAGTACAAAAATAAATAAATTCATCTCCGTGTAAATATGTATACTAAATACAGCCCATTCATTAGCATGAAATACATAAAGTGTACAAGGACACTATCAAGTAGAAAACCAGCAAAATCAAGATATTGCTGCAATTTAATATTAACTTTAAAGCATTACTATTCAATATAAAAGGAGGACGAATTTAATGAAGCTTACTGAGTATGAAAAAAGTATGCTGGATGGAAAAGAAGGCAAACTTAAGCAAGTTGCTATGGAAAAAATTGTCCAGTATGCAGAAGCACTAGGTGCTGAAGAATTATGTGAAGTAACGAAAGCAACAATATTTTGTGGGGCTCATAACTATTTAGAGGTTATTGATTCTGATTTTGATGATGTATTCTCTGAAATGTATATGTCCACAGATGAAAAAGTAAAATTAGATAAGGTTGCTGATACATGTTTTTGTCAAACTTGTGTTGCACCATGTGACCAATACAAATGGGAACCTCTTAATGTAAGCAAGGAAAAGTTTGATAAAAATACTGAATATTTAAAACGTGCCCATGATGCCGGTATTAACATTACGGGTTCTTGTACTCCTTATTTAATTGGTTGGATTCCTCTGAGAGGGGAACATTTTGTAACTACTGAATCCCATGTTGTTTTAATGTGTAATTCCATCTGGAGTGCGTGTGGTAACTCAGATGGATTAGAAGCAGCATTTTGGTCTGCGATCTGCGGAAGAACTCCTTTATGGGGAAATCATATCCTGGAAAACAGAAAAGGAACTCATGTATTCAATATCGAATGTGAATCTTCCACAGCTATTGATTGGGATATCATTGGTTATACAGTAGGAAGAAAATTACCTGCTCATGCTGTACCTGTAATTAGTGGAAACTTTAAAAGACCTAATATTATTAAATTAAAACAATGTTATGCTTCCATGGCTACTACAAGTGGTGCAGAAATGTGTCATATTGTGGGTATAACACCTGAAGCTCCTACATTGGAAGAAGCTTTAGGCGGCAAAGAACCTCAAGGCGTTATCACTATAACTCAAGAAGATTATAATGAATCTTTGAGAATGCTTTGTGATGAGGGATCCGATGATGTTCAATTTGTTAGCCTCGGTTGTCCCCATTATACCTTAGAAGAAATAGCTGATGTAGCAAAATATATTAAAGGCAAAAAAGTTAAAGATGGCGTTCTGTTCATGGTTTGGACAGATTATGCAATTAAAAAGATGGCTGATGAAAATGGATATACCAAGATTATTCAAGATGCAGGTGGCGATATCTATACTAGTACTTGTCCTTTAGTAATTGGGCCTAAATGTCATGAAGGTGTAACCGGCATGGTAATGGATGGAGCAAAACAAGCTCACTATGTAAGATCTGAAACTAAAGCAAAAGTATTCTATGGTGATATGTATAAAGGCATTGATGCTGCAGTATTAGGAAAATGGGAGGGATAATCATGAGCAACAAAATCTTAAAAGGTCGCGGAGCTATTAAAGGTGTTGTTGAAGGGGAAGCTTTAGTTTGTCCTGAAAGTATCCAAGGCTGGGCAGGCGTTGATGATGTATCAGGTGTAATTATAGAAAGAGGCCATTCCCAGGAAGGGCAATGTATTAAAGATAGAATCGTTGTTGTACCTTGCAGTAAAGGGTCCAATGGCTGGTCCAGTCATTTTCATTCTGCCAAAGTAAAGGGAAATCTTCCTGCAGGCTGGGTATTTACTAAAATGGACTCCAGAGCTGGTGTAGCTGCAGTTGTAGTTGGAGTTCCAGCAGTTACTGATATTGAAGGGGAAGATCCCTGTGAAGTAATAAAAAATGGTGATTGGGTCAGAGTTAACGGAGATAATGGTACCGTTGAAATAATTTCTAAATAAGTTTATTGCCAGATAATAAATAAGGTTGGTGTTAAAGATGCCTCAAATGAGAGTTAGAGGAATTGAGTTAAGTAAGCTTTGCAAGATTAGTGATGAGCTTATTGACTTAGTAACTGAAACAGCTGGTGTTGATGAAAAGTATGTAAAGATAGAATACTTTCCAACTAAAATGATACGCAAAGGGACGGTAGTAGAGAGTTATCCTAATATAGATATTCTCTGGTTTCCAAGAACTCAAGAACTGAGGGATAAGGTGGCCCAAGCTATTACCGATTATTTTAAAGGAAAAGGACATGATTTTGTGCAGGTGACTTTCACCGAGCATGAGGGATATACATTTTTTGAAAACGCTAAGCATTATTAATCTCATAACAAAACCTTCCTATTTAATATATAAAATATTAAAAAATATACTTAATAGTAAATTGTACAAGCTGAAGGAGCAACTATTGCATGAATAAAGGTATAAGTTGGAGACAGGGATTAGCAATTGCTTTGGGAGTACCAATGTTGATATTGCCTTCGATAGGCTATTTTACCAGCTATCTATGGAGTTTCTCTATTTTTGTATGGATATTATCGGTAATACAAGGATTTTTCCAGAATTACTCTTATGGAGAAATGGCGGTTAAATTTCCAAAGGCTTCAGGACTTCCCGGATATGCCCAGGCTATCTATGGAAAAAATAAGGGAAATAGTAAAATTGGCAAATTTATTGGCGGATTTAGTGCTTGGAGCTATTGGTTTGCCTGGAGCCCAGTGTTAGCAATATTCTCTTTGTTAATTGGTACTTATTTAAAGGGTTTAGTACCTGCATTAAGCAGTTTTTCAGAATATCAACTTTCGCTTTGTTCGGGAATTGTTATATTTTCTCTCTTAATAGTTATTAATTATAAGGGAGTTGCCAGTGGTGCAAAGTTAGGAAACATTTTGGCAGTGATATCGTTATTACCCCTTATAGTAATAACTGTGGCACCATTTGTGACAGGAGATTTCGATTTTAATCTTATTAATAGCACTTGGTTTCCTGATAACTGGGAATGGAATATATCAAATGTTTTAGTAGTACTTGGTGTATTTGCCATGGCTCAGTGGAGTGCCTGTGCGTGGGAAACGGCTGTAATCTACGGACCTCATTATAGGGAACCGGGGAAAGATATACCGAAAGCTCTTTTCTCATGTGGGATAATATGCATAATTACATTTTCGCTCGTACAAACATCTTGTATCGGAACTTTGGGAATTGAAGGGATAGCAGCTGAACCCTATTCTCCTTTATTATTGATAGCAAGGCAGACTTTTGGAGAAGTGGGATCTGTAGTAACGGTTATTATGCTTATGGCAGCGATGATCCTTATTATTCAGACTGCTTTCCTTGGTTCCTCTCAGGCCATGCAATCTATGGCGGCAGAGGGGAACCTACCTCCCCTTTTTGGAAAATGTAATAAGTATGGTACACCTATCGTGTCAATGATAATAATATCCATTTTAGGGCTTGTTTTAATAAGTTTTAAAACTCCATCTGCTATAATATCAGCATCTTCTATGGGGTATGTATTTGCTAATGGTATAAGCTTGTTTGGGCATTTTAAATTAAAAAGGGAAGAACAAAAGAATTCTCATACACAAGTAGATTTTAAAACGCCAAAATTCTGGGGTAAAGTCTCATTGTGTTTCAGTATTTTAAATCTTCCTTTGTACTTTATAGGATTAATGTATTTGAATAGCTTAAGTTATGGATGGAAAGCATCTTTATTTGGCTTAGCTATACTTCTTTTCTATTATCCCTTATGGAAAATATCAAACTATAAAGAAGAGGGAGCGGCAACATTGGATGTAAAACTAGAAACCATGATTAGATAGTTTTAAGGTATCAGATTCTAAGCAGATCTGATGCTTTGCATCAAAGATTCACATTATATTAAAATATCTAAATAATCATATTGAAAAAATGTTTGATATGATCTAAATATTACACTGATGAGGAGGTGATTAAAAAAGTAGATTAAAGAAAGCTATGAAATATGATATTAAAAATCTAAGGGGAGGAAAAAATGAAAGAGGTTTTTACTTCAAAGAGGGCTTTTGTTCCTTCCGGTGCCATTGCTCAAGTAATTAAATATGGAGATATTGCCTTTGTTTCCGGACAGATTTCCATTAACCCAGAAACAGGGGAAGTAGAGAAAGGTACCGTTGCAGAACAAACTGAAAGAGTGCTTACAAATATTAAAAATATTTTAGAAGATATGGGCCTTACCATGGACGCTGTATTAAGAACTGATTGTTTTGTATCATCGATGGAAGTATTTGATGAAATGAACGAAGTTTATCAGAAATACTTTGACAAAGATAATCCTCCTGCCAGAAGAACAGTGGGAGCTGAAGTTTGGGGAGGATTAGATATTGAAATAAGTGCAGTAGTAGGATTGAAATAATAGTTATAGTTATTAAGGAATTATATTCACAGAATAATTACTAATTGCTTATTCAAATTTATAGATAAGGAGAAATAAGCTATGAAAAAATTATTATCATTAGGTATTATGCTTACTTTAGTAATGTCTCTTGTTGTAGGTTGTGGCGGTGGTGGCGATAAAAAGGATGAAAAAATCACACTGAGATTAGCTACTCAACACCCTACAAATCATATGGCCCATAAATCAGCTGAAGCTATTAAAGAAAAGATTGAAACAGAAAGTAACGGAAGAATTGAAGTACAAATTTATCCCGCTAACCAATTAGGTGACTGGACTCAGGTGTTCGAAGAAATTATGAGAGGTACCATTGACATTGCTCATATATCTGTACCGGAAACATTTGATGCCAGAATTACAGCTGGATTTTTACCTTATTTAGCAAAAGACTACGATGAATTAAAGGTAGTGTTTGCGAAGGACTCTTACTTGAATAAACAAATGGCTTCATTCCATAAAGATTTAGGAATTAAATTCCTCGGTTATTATTGTGAAGGTTTCTCAGGTATCGGCGTAGCTAAACCTGTAAAAGATCCTGCTAAAATGGGAGCAGCTAAAGACAGCCTAGTTCGTGTACCCAGTATCGATGCTTTTAAACTGCCTACAGAGGCTCTGGGATATAGAACTTCTACTATACCTTACTCCGATACTTTTGCCGCTATGCAGACAGGCGTGGTTGATGGATGGATGGGAGGACCTCCTAACCTCAACTATTTGACTTTTAGAGATGTTATTAAACACTATTATCAATACAATTTGACCCATGAATGTACTCAGTATCTGATGAACTTAGATAAATTTAATTCTTTAAGTGAAGAAGATCAAAAACTTATTGTAGCTGCTTTTGGTGAACAAAGTGAAAAAAGCATTGATTTAGCTAAAGCAGAAGATGAAAAATATAAGAAATTACTGAAAGAAGAAGGAATTGAAGTAGTTGAGTTCTCACAAGAAGAACTTGATGCTATGGCAGCCTATGTTAGAGACAACATCTGGCCTCAATTAACAGAAAAGTATACTGAAGAATTAATTACAGGATTGCAAGACGCTCTTAAGTAAATAAAATTTAGCTTGATGAACAATTTAGTTCATCAAGCTAAATTTATCACCTGATTAGGAGGAAAAGATATTGCTATGATTAGTACATTAAAAAGAATTAATAAAGTTTTAATCGGAATCCAGGAATATATTATGATCTTTTCCAGTGTATTGATAGCAGGAATGATATTTATTGGTGCAGTAATGAGGTATATTTTAAAAACGGACTTTTATGGCATGGAAGAATTATTGATGATCTTTGCTTTTTGGCTTTATTTTATAGGTAGTTCTGTGGCAAGTTATGAAGATAGTCATATCAATGCCGAGCTGCTTTCAGCATTTATCCATAACGAAAGGATTAAAGGATTATTAAAAATATTTAAATATTTCCTGAGCCTATTGATTTCTTTGCTAACAACTAAATGGTGTGTAGAATTTATTATGTGGAATTTAGATAAGAACCCCAAAACACCTGTTTATGGAATATCTTTACTAGTACCACAAAGTGCAATTCTAATCTCATTTATACTGATGAGTATTTATATTTTAGGTCATTTAGTTAACAGTATTACAGAATTTAAGAAGTTACCTAGCTCAGAAAATTAGGAGGAAATTATGAATATTATAGTAGCTCTGTTAGTACTTGTATTTACAATGGTTGTTGGTATCCCAATTCCTCTTGCTTTTATCGCTTCTGCTGCATATTTGATATTTGTGGGCGGATATGATCCTGGATTCTTGATACCATATGGCTACAGTAAAATGAATTCAATTATTCTTTTAACAATTCCACTATTTATTATGGCTGGAGCCATAATGGATAGGGGTGGTATAGGAAGTAAACTGATCAATTCCGTGGAAAAGATTGTAGGTAGAATTAAAGGTGGTTTAGGTATCGTAACGGTTGTTTCATGTGCTGTTTTTGGAGCAGTATCAGGAAGTTCTTCTGCAACATTGTCTTGTATTGGTTCTATTATGGCACCTAGATTGAAGGAAAGTGGATATAATCCTGGTTACACTACAGCCTTAATTGCTAGTGCAGGGGTCTTGGGAATTTTGATCCCTCCCAGTATGTTAATGATTCTTTATTCTTGGATAGGAAACGTATCTGTATTGGCAACGTTTTTAGCTGCAGCAGTACCTGGAGTAATTCTGATGACGGTATTCAGTATAATAACTGTCATAATATCGAGGAAAAATCCTAATATAAAGGTTATGACAAAGGAAGAAATAAAAAAAATCAAACAAAAAGATAAGAATGGTAAAAAAGAGTGGGGAGCCGGTCCGGCTTTATTAATGCCTGTTATTATCTTGGGAAGCATTTATGGTGGTATTTTGACCCCCACAGAAGCAGCGGCAGTATCGGTTGTTTATGCACTGCCTGTTGGATTCTTAATTTATAAAAAATTAGATAGAAAAACAGTAAAAGAAACATTTATACAATCTTCGGTAACTACAGGCGTTATCATGGTAATGTTGTTTGCTGTTATGATACTAAGCAGACTTTATATCATGGAAAATCTACCACAGAAAATTCTGGGTCTATTAACATCTATCTCAGATAGCAAAGTAGTTATTTTGATAATGGTTAACTTATTCATGATAATGTTAGGTATGTTGATGGATGATTGTAGCGCAACTTTACTTGCAACTCCAATTTTATTACCCGTAGTAACAAGCTTGGGAGTCAGTCCTATTCATTTTGCTGCTATAGTAGGAGTAAATATAGGTATGGGAAATGTCACTCCTCCTACCGCTCCCCTTTTATATCTTGCTGGCAGAATAGGAAAAACTGAAGTAAAAGATATGTTAAAACCAACGATGATACTGATATTATTTGGCTGGCTTCCAACTTTAATTTTAGTAACTTATTTTCCACAAATATCAATGTTTTTGCCTAAATTAATTTTAGGAATTAATTAACCTCCTCATAACCTCCTCAATGAGTAGACTGCTGACTAAGTACTTAGTCAGCAGTCTTATTTTTTAAAAGGGTATGAACTAAACTGTATACAAATACCTAAACCTTGAGTTATTTAAATAAGATAAATGGAATTTGCAATAATATAGTTCTAATTATAAATAAAAGGCTTATTCGTAATTATACGAATAAGCCTTTTGTCTGATATTGTTGTTTAAAGTTTTATTTAATATCTAATTTACCATTTCTTTTAAATAGATTTCTATTTCAGGAGCATTGTCATTATCATAAAGATGGGCTTGGCTGTCTTCAATTGTGGTTTTGATTACTTGGTCATTAACTCTATAGAGAATATGCCTATTATTAAGAAGAACTGTTATTTGACCAGGCTCTAGGTCTTGAAATTTGTCATTCTCCCGTATTCTCATACCGTTTTTATCCATGTAACAAAAATTAACCCACATAACTAAACCCCCTTTTTTCCTGTTATTATAGGTATTCGCTATATAATATGAAATTCCTGCATACTGTATACATGTCCGTAATAAATTTAGTATATTTTGAGAATAAACGTTAGGATGCAAAGAGAGAATGCATCCTAATGTTTAGCAACTTCAATTTCATTTTGCACTTGAGTGATACCGTCTAGACTGGCAGCTGTTCGTTCTGCTTGAATCCTTGCTTCTATTGAATATACTTCTCCGCCTAGAAAAGCTGTATTGTCAATAACGTAAGCTTCTATTTGCGCACCAAGTGTGGCCCAGGGGTTAGTTCTTAATTCTTCACGCAGCTTGTTTGTTAGTTCATTATCTTGAGTGGTGTTTCCATGACGAGTAACTAAGCGGTTGGCTACTTTTTTTATTCCAGGTACTGTGGCTGCAAGCTGTTCTGCATATTTTTTTTCTTCTGGAGTATCAACGGTGCCATCTAGATAAACTGTTCCATTGTAACATTGGGTCTTTATATCTTGAGCCGAAACCTTTCCACTCAATGAAAAAGATCTTTCTATAGCATTAGTTAGAGAAGCATCATCATGGGGGCTGTTTGGACTTTCAATTTTCAGTTGATTAATGACATCTTTTACACCCATAACAGAACTGGCTAATTCAAAGGCAATATTAGCCTCAGCCAGCTGTTTAACACTTCCTTGGAGTTGGGCTATGCCTTGTTTTGTTGTGGCTCCTATATTGTCATCTTCTAAACGCCGATCTGATTTAAATCTATTAATAATTTCTTCCGTAATATCTTTATCAGCAATATTTCTGTCCATACCTATAGTTAAAGCATTTTCCACACTTTTAACGCCGGGGATAGAGCGTACCAATTCTTCGACAGCTTTTTTTTCGGAGAGGACATCTACAATACCTGTGAGAGTCATATAACCATTTTCTACTTGAATATTTATACTTTGATCTGCGTTTTCCATAGATTTGAAAAGCAATTCTTGCGCTTTATCTTTAAGAATTTTATCTTGGTCCATATATCCTCCTAATAATTTATAAATTATATATATATTAGGATATCCTGAGGAGAATAAAACATGTATATGAGTAATTAATAAATATTTATTTATAATATATTGACAAGAGATACTGCTTGTATTAAGTTTTATATGAGTATAATTAAATAATATATATTTAAGGTGCCCATAAGGGAGAATAGGGAAATCGGTGTATGTCACAAGACAAAATCCGATGCGGACCCACCACTGTGAACGTAGACAAATCCCCATCCTTATTATTAAGGATCAGCCACTGTGCATATGCATGGGAAGGCGGGGAGGAGGATGAAACGTGAGCCAGGAGACCTGCCTTAAGTATTTGCTTGCCAGAATGAAAGGGGACTAAATTCGTTCTAGTAGAGATGGCTTTTAGATGGGATAAGTCTCTTAGTGTAAACTAAGGGACTTTTTTATTTTAGCATTTCTTACATTAGTGCGTTTAAGGTTTCCTAAAAATCCGGTAAACATTAGCAAGGTAGAGTACGGAACAGTGGATCTAAAAGAAGAGAGGGGGAATGATTTAGTAGGCCTGCTTAGTTATATTAAAAATTAAATGAAATTTATAAAAAAAAATATTTTAAGAAAAGAGGTAAAGACGTGAATCGATACAGATCACTGATAGTTTTGCTATTATCCATATTAATCATTTTTGCGTATCCCGTTTCTACATTTGCAGTGAATAGGCATGTTTCTTCTGTGGAAGTTGATGATGCATGTGCTGAAGCTGATGGAGAAGAGAGAATAAAATTTACTGTATATTTGTTTAATGAAGGCTATGCTCCAGCAAATGGTGGGACCATATATGTTGCGTCAGAACGGGAGGACTTGGAAAAGTTTTATGAAAAGGATGCAGAGGATCCTAAACCGGGTGCTGGCTATTATGAATTTAAAGATACAGATAATGACGGAAAAATTGAATTTGAGGTAAGTTCTCATATTGATGGTCAGGTTAAAATTGCTGTAGGTTTAAATAAAAAAGTTGCAGATTATGTACTGGGGAATGATGTATCTGCCAATGAAGCTGGGATTATTCATAGTGAAGAGTGTGAATTCCAAGCCAATGAAGTTAAAAGAGTTGAATTATATAAAGTAGAGAGTCGCACAGAAAAATACAGCTTTAAAGAATCAGCAGGAGTATATAGTTTATCATCATCTAAAGTATACCCTGATGCTAATGATGCCGACTATTATCAAATTACCTTTAGGGTTACAAATGAGAAAGGAAATCCTATTGAAGGAGAAAAAGTGAAGTTTTCCTTTAATAAAACGACAGCTAGAGTAAATAAGGATATGCTTGAGACTGATAAGATGGGTGAAGTAAAAGTTAAAGCCTATTCTTCGGAAGTTTTTTATGCCGGCAGAACAGGGTCCAGCGATTTAGAACTATATGCGGAGGCAGGGTCTAACAAAAAAGCTACGGTAATGCTGCCTTTTTCAGCTACTAGCCCACATACTATAGAGCTCCATATGTCTACCCCCAATAACCAGATCGTAGCTAAGAAGCAGAAGGATAAAGAGTTCACTATTTATCTATATGATGCCATGGACAACAAAGTGAAATATAAAAAATGGGAAGGCGAACTGGAAGACGATTTAAGCTATGAAGTGATTCGGGAACCGGAAGGATCAGATATAGAAGATGAAATTAGCTTTGAACCTGATTCTATGAAAAATAGGACTGATATGGTAATCGGATCTTTTGAAAAGGAGGGTTTCTATAATATCCGAC
>JAHDSB010000070.1 GCA_018433015.1 Clostridia bacterium
GCCTTTATCACTAGACCTGATTTCGCTCCTTATGTAGAAAAATTAGTTAAACCGAAGCTAAGCACCTTATCGCGGGCTGCTTTAGAAACTCTGGCCATAATTGCTTATAAACAACCTATTGCCAAAAGTGAAATTGATGAGTTGCGGGGCGTTAAAAGTGAAAGCTCGGTGAATACTTTGGTGGAGCGGGGCCTCATTACAGAAGTTGGCCGCAAAGAAGGCCCGGGCCGCCCAATTTTATATGGGACAACCTTGGAGTTCCTTAAACATTTTGGTCTAAAGTCTCTCACGGAATTACCGGGCTGAAAAACTATGGCGAAAAGCCATAGTTTTAATTTTACGCGCAGGAGGATATTTAATGAAGAAAACTGCTTTAATTTTGTTAATGTTAATAATGTTTGTACTAGGAGGCTGCGCCTTAGGAGTTCAAGTTGATTCAGCTCCTGATAAAAGTGATGTAGGAGAGGGAGCTAAAACTCCTGAAAAATCAGCGGAGGAAAAACTGGTGGCGTCGATGACAACGGAAGAAAAAATAGGGCAGATGCTAATGATCGGTTTTAACCAGGGAACAACAGAGAAACAGTTGGAGCAATGGATCAAGGAAGATAAAATCGGAGGTTTCATTCTTTTTAATAGAAACTATCAAGACTTTAAGGAGTTGTATCAACTTACGAATAAATTACAAGAATTAAACACTTATCAGGAGATACCACTCTTTATCAGTATAGATGAGGAAGGCAAGAGTGTTTCCCGTTTACCTCAAGGGAAAGCCCAGGTACCCGATGCACGCGATCTGGGAAATTTGGATGATATTGAAAAGACTCGCCAGGCTGGAAAGGTAATAGGTACGGAATTATCAGCAGCAGGGGTTAATATGGATTTAGCTCCCGTTTTAGATATAGTAGCAGATAAGAATAATAAAATCTTATATAAGAGGTCTTATGGCAATGAGCCTCAACTAGTAGCCAAGCATGGTTTAGCTTTCAGTGAAGAGTTAAGCAATGCGGGAGTTATCCCTTGTGTTAAACATTTTCCTGGTCATGGTGATACTAAAGAAGATTCCCACGAAAAAGTGCCCGCTATTAATATATCCCAGGAAACATGGTGGTCCCGAGAAGCCGAACCTTTTCGTCAGGCAATAGAGCAAGGTATTGATGTTGTTATGGTGGGACATTTGAGTTTCCCCAAGCTTGATCCCTCAGGTGCACCTGCTACTAAATCTAAGGTTTTTCTGCAGGATATCTTACGAGAAAAGTTGGATTATCAGGGGATTATCATTACCGACGACTTGGAAATGGGAGGCTTTACCCAAGACCAGGGCCTAGGAGAAGGTGCTGTAGAGGCAGTCAAGGCAGGGTGTGATATACTTCTCATCTGCCATACTCCCCAACGGCAATTAGCAGTACTAGAGGCTCTGAAAAAAGCAGTGGATGACGGACAGATTACGCAAGAACGACTTGATGAATCGGTTTTAAGAATTCTTAAAGTAAAAAAGAAGTTACGAAAGCAAAGTAGTTATGATCTGGAAGAAGCCACCCGAGTCTTTAATGATGTGAAGTTTAAGTAGTTACACCAGTGCTCACCCTCCCTAGAATATTTTAGGAAAAAGCTGGAATAATAAAAGATATTAGATTGTAGAGGGGGAGTAGGTAAATGTTACAGGGTATCATTATCTTTTTAACATTCTTAGTAATTTTGTGCCTGCTTCCTATCAAATTTTATCTCCATATCTATCGGGAACCTAATGAGGTAAAGATTGATGTAAAGATAACTCTATGGATAATACCTTTTAAGATTAGATTAGTAAATCCCTTAACTAAAATATTTTGGAATTTGTCTCATAATAAACCCTGGCAAAAAAAAGCACCCCAAGATGTATCTTTCCAAAGAATACCATGGAGACGTTTTATAGCAAGAATAGTACTTCTTCGCAAAGTTTTTAACCCTATTTATAAAAGTGCCAATGCTGTTTTCAGAAAAATTTCCAGCTATATAAAATTAAAAGAATTTCAGTTTTATACGGAATTTAGCTCCTCCGATGCAGCACGTACGGCAATATCTGTCGGCTTAGTTTGGTGGGGCTTAACTATGTTATATGGTCGAATCAGGGGTATATTTGATACAGAAGTAGCTAACAATAAAATAAATGTGGTACCAAATTTTCAAAAAGAAGAGTACTTGTTAATAGACTCCCGTTGTATATTTGAGCTGCGCTTAGGCCATATTATTATTGTCGTTTATGAGATGCTGAAAAGTATCAGACAAATATATAGTCTCTTAAGGAGGGTAAGCGCATGAGTGACCATCCCATTGAAGGATTAATGAAAACTGCAATGGAAAGCATCAAAGAGATGGTAGAAGTTAATACTGTGGTAGGTGATGCAGTAGAGGCTCCAGATGGTACTGTGATAATCCCTATTTCACGGGTGGCTTGTGGCTTTGCTGCCGGAGGGAGTGAATTTAACCCTGTGGCAACAGAAAAGTCCGAAGCATCCAAGTTGCCTTTTGGAGGTGGCAGTGGAGCAGGGGTATCTGTGCAACCGGTAGGTTTTCTTGTGGTGGGCAACGGGCAGGTGCGTCTCATACCTGCAGATGGTAAAAACGCTTTCATAGAACGAATTGTTGAGACAGCTCCGCAAGTGGTGGAACAAATTCAGGGAATGTTTAAGGGTAAATCTAATAACACCAAACCAACAAAAGAAAGCATGGCGGAGAATGCCGGGACAGTTAAGGAAAATCAAGGATAAACAGGAATCTAAACTTCCATTAAAACGTAATAAGACGGAAAAAAGGAATGAACCCTTATGTTGTAAGGTTCGTTCCTTTTTTTCTTTTCTTTAAGCCAATGTGCCCCTTGTTCTATAATTCCCGCTTGCATAATAAGTTTAAAAAAGAGATTCCCGGAGCAAAGGAAGGTAGAACAAACATGATGAATTTTATCTGGCTTTTTTTAATTTTATCAGGTTGTGTTTTGGCAGCTTATCAAGGTAAGCCCGAAATCGTTACTCAGGCTGCTCTGCAAGCCTCCCAGGGTGCAGTTAAATATGCCCTGGAGCTCATAGGGGTCATGAGTTTCTGGTTAGGGATTATGAAAGTAGCGGAAGAAGCCGGTTTAATAAAAATCCTGGCTAGACTACTTAAGCCCTTTACAAAGCTTCTTTTTCCTTCTATCCCCTCCCAACATCCTGCCATGGGAGCAATTTTGCTAAATCTGAGTGCCAACATTTTAGGTTTAGGAAATGCGGCTACTCCTTTTGGACTCAAAGCCATGGAAGAAATGCAAAAATTAAATAAAGGTCAAGAGAAGGCTAGTGAGGCCATGTGCACATTTTTGGTGATGAATACCTCGTGTATCACCCTTATCCCCACTATGGTCATTGGGCTTCGTTTAAGTGCCGGATCACAAAATCCTACTGAGATTGTAGGAACTACCCTTTTTGCCACTACAGTGGGCATGAGTGTGGCCCTAATAATCGACAGAATTATGCGGAAAAAGTGGGGGAGGGGGTAAAACCATGATTCAGGCTGTACAACAAGTTTCCCGCTGGGCTGTTCCTGTACTAATTTTCTTTATTCTACTTTTTGCAGCCTTACGGGGAGTAAAAGTGTATGAATGTTTCATAAAAGGGGCAGAAGAGGGTTTTTCTTTAGCTGTACGTATAATTCCCTATTTAGTAGCTATGATGATGGCGGTAAGTATATTTAGGCAAACAGGAGTTTTGCAACTCTTCACAAAATACGGGGAAAATATATTTGAGGCTTTAAGTATACCTCCCGATATCATACCTTTAGCCCTGATGCGCCCCTTCTCAGGGGGAGGGGCTTTGGGAATAACAGCTGAAATTATTAATACCCATGGACCCGATTCCTTTTTAGGACGCTTAGCATCAACTATGCAAGGCAGCACTGATACTACCTTTTTTATTCTCACCGTCTATTTCGGTTCGGTAGGGATAAAAAAATACCGCTACTCAGTAGCGGTAGGATTATTAGCCGATTTAATTAGTTTTATTGCGGCTATATATATTTGTAATTTAGTATTTATGTAGCAATTAGTGGCTATCTGTTACTACATCAATGTGTACAAGAGCTGAAATACCAAATTTTTTGTTTATCTTTTTCATTACCCGATCGGCAATTTGATGAGATTCTAACGCGGTTAAGTTAGGTTGTACTTCCACATGCAAATTAACATATGTTTTTGGTCCATAACGATGAACTTCTACTTGGTGTAGGTTTTCAGCACCATCAACAGTTAGTACTTCCTTTTCCAACCTTTCTATAAATGCATCCGTAGGACCTCTACCAATCAGATCAGTGGAACAGTCTTTAATTATTTCATAACCGGTGTACATAATCATCAAGGAAACGATAATCCCAAAAATTCCATCTAAATTTGTAAAACCAAGTTTAGTTCCATAGAGGGCAGCTGCTATTAATAAAGAGGATAACGCGTCACTTCTATGATGCCAGGCATCGGCAATTAAGGCATTGGAATTGATTTGTATTCCGAGAAACTTGGCTAAATGGTAGTACCATTCTTTTACTAAGGCGGTAAGTAAGATAACGATCAGCGCTATATGGTTATATGCTACCGGTTCGGGATTCATTATTTTGTTTATAGAACCTTTTAAGATTTCTATACCGGCAATGATGAGAAGGAATGAAACCACGAAGGAGGCAATATATTCTGCTCTACCATAGCCGTAAGGATGTTGTTTATCTTGGGGTTTTTTCGATATTTTAAAGCCTATGACAACTGCGATGGAAGTGAGAACATCGGAAAGGGAATGAAAAGCATCGGCTATTACGGAGATACTATTTATCCATAGACCACAAAGGAGTTTGCAAAGAAATAAGACAAAGTTTCCAATGATACTGGCGTAACCTTCAAAGTATCCGTAAGAAGCACGTACTGTTGGATCGCTAGTATTCTCCCAATTTTTAATAAACTTTTTAATTAGAAAAACATTGATTCTTTTGAACATTCTTATCACCTTTCTTATTGCTATTAATATTGAGATTGTAAAAATAAAATCTGAGGTACTAGATAGCACCACAGATCATATTTACCACGTAGGACATAGTATTATTTTCTAGTTTTTGATAAGCAATCGGTTCAAGGAACAGATTCAAAAAACTATTAAATTATAACATAATATCCGTCAAATGTCAAGAAAAAGATTGATCTGTAACTAGTGGCTTATGGGGTGCTGGCTTTTTTTGCACGGGGTCTATATGGACGAGGGCTGCAATACCTAATTTTTCATTTAAATTATTCATTACGGTATCAGCAATTTCGTGGGATTGTAAGGTATTCAAAGTAGGGTCTACTTCGATATGCATGTATGCATATTGCTTCTGTCCGTATTTATGGACTTCTATTTGATGAACGTTTTCTGTGCCCGATATTGACAATACTTCTTGTTTAATTTGCTCAATTAATTCGGGAGATGGAGCAGTACCGATTATATCGTTGGCACAATCCTTAATCAGTTCGTAGCCGGTGTACATAATCATAAAGGAAACGATGACTCCTAAAATTGCATCAAGGTTATTAAATCCTAATTTTGTTCCATAGAGGGCAATACCGATTAACAAAGAAGCTATAGCGTCGCTACGATGGTGCCAAGCGTCGGCGATTAAAGCCTTAGAATCAATTTTTAGCCCTAAATACTTAGCTAAGTTATAAAGCCATTCTTTAGCCAGGGTAGAAAAAAGCATAATTCCGAATACGATATGATTATAATGAGTTGGTTCCGGGTGGAGTAATTTGTCTATAGAGCCTT
Organism: Clostridia bacterium; assembly: GCA_018433015.1. Taxonomy (GTDB): domain Bacteria; phylum Bacillota; class Peptococcia; order DRI-13; family SV3-B141; genus SV3-B141. The sequence continues at coordinate 5,790 of JAHDSB010000070.1, forward strand.
TTAAAAATTCAATACCTACAATAATAAGTAAGGTTGAAACAATAAAAGTAGCAATATATTCTGCTCTGCCGTGACCGAAAGGATGTTCTTTATCTCCGGGTTTTTTTGATACTTTAAAACCTACAATAACTGCCACGGATGTTAGAACATCGGAAAGTGTATGGAAAGCGTCGGCTAAGAGAGAAATACTGTTTATCCACAAACCTCCGATAAGTTTGAGAACGAATAAAAGAAAATTACCTAATACGCTAATGTAGCCTTCTAAGTAGCCATAGGAAGCACGAACGGAGGCATCCTGGGTATCTTGCCAGTTGGGGATGAATTTTCGGACCAGGAAGGAATTGATTTTTGTGAACATTGGCATCATCCTTTCAGTAATAGTTTATGCGTATATGGGAATTTATTTATAAAAAAAACTGTGGAACTGCTAATAAATAACAGTCCCACAGATTATTTTCTGCTGCATATTGCCCGGCTTACATCAATAAAATAATTCTTTGCAAAAATTATTTTATTGACAGCCTGATCCGTTTAAGTTGATGAATATTCATTTTTTAGTACAAAATACAACTAAAGTTTAACATATTAATTTCGGTTTGTAAAGACCTAATTTAGCTGGAAGTGTATTTTTTTGCAAGGCCTTATTTGAAAAAGTAAATTCTACCCCTTCAGATACTCTATGTGGAAGTTACTTTTTCAATTAACCTTTTTTTGCAAGGAGATAGGGGGACATATTTAGTGCTTTTTTCTGCGTAACGGTACTAGTCTTCTGGCTAGATTTTTGGAAAACAGGTAACTAAAAGAATAAATAGCTATTAAAATTAGACCGGCAATGAGACCGGAACCTTGACCGGGAATTAAAGGCATACTGGCAATAATACCCAGCATGGCTACAATGGCTATCCAGGAAGTATAAGGATAGCCCGGTAACTGGCATTTACCTTGGGGTGGACAGCCGTGCTGCTTACGAAAGCTAAAATGAGTAAGGAGGATAACTACATATGTGAATAGAAGGGAAAAACCTCCGGAACTAACTAAAAATAAATAGATTTGTTGTGGCAAAATGAAAGCTAATCCAAAAGCTAATAACATAGCAATTCCGGAAAAGAGTATACCGCGATAAGGAATATTGTTGTTATCTTTTAGCCAAGCAGGGGCATAGCCCTCATCTGCTAAAGAGCGCATCATTCTACCGAGGCCAAATGTTGCTGCTAACATAGTTGATAATATGGCAGTGACTAGAACAATATTGATTATATTAGCAGCCCACGCTACTCCGCGTAATTCCAGAGCAGCTACAAAAGGACTGACCTCTTCCGTTAAAGCTGCAGTAGGTATTAAGGGTAAAAGTAATGTTATGGCTATAGTATATAAACCTACAAGGCCCAATACAGTATATAAAATGGCTCGAGGTACTGTTTTATGGGGATTAGCAGTTTCCGATGCGGCTAATCCGATTATCTCAAAGCCTGCATAGGTGAACATTACGATTAGCATACTACCTGCAATACCGGCAATTCCCGAAGGTAAAAAGGGTTCTTCTCTTAATACTCCTGCACCAACGGAAGGGGCTTGAGGCATGACTCCCGCTATTAAGGCAATAGCGATGATTATAAAGCCGATAATGGCTAATAGTTTTACAGCGGCTAAACCACTTTCCAACTTACTCAAGCGATCTGCACCTAATAGGTTGGCTAGAGTAACACCTATAATTATGACAGACCCCAAGAGGGGGAGGGAAAATTGAGGAATCCACACTCGTAAGAACTGAGATACTGCAACAGCTTCACTGGACATGGCCAGAATCAAACCTGTCCAATAGACCCAGCCTACCACAAAACCTACTCCCGGACCAAAGGCTCGCTGAGCAAAGGTCCTAAAGGAGCCGGGATCGTTATCGGCAACTGTCATTTCAGATAGAGAAAACAGGGTAATGTATACCAGAAAGCCTCCTAATACATAGGCAATGAGCACAGCTGGGCCGGAGGTGCGGATGGCGATTGCTGAACCCAGGAAAAAGGAACCTCCTACTACTGTTCCTAGGGCCATCATTGTAAGTCCCCAAGAGGTCAAACCGGTGTTTTTTATATTCATGATTAAAAACCTCGCAAAAGCTTCTTTTCTTAAATTATTTTCATTTTTAACAGGAGATATAACAAGATTATAATTTTATTTGTTTTGTATATTATTTCCGTTGACAGGGAGGGAGAATTATTATAAATTAAAAGTAAATCCGAGTAAACAAGTAGGAATAGTATGATATACGTTTCTAACTGAGGGTGTTTAATGCAAGGGAAAAAGAGTAACGTAGGAAAATAGATAACAAGATGAATAAGGAGGGGAAATATGGCAGGTAGTTTTTTACTTATGTTTAGAGAAGGTCTTGAAGCAGCCCTAATAGTGGGAATCATTCTAGGTTATTTAGCAAAAATAAATAAATCAAATTTAAATAGCTATATTTATGGTGGTGTTGTTAGCGCCTTGGTAGCCAGTGGAGTGACAGCCTATTTATTTGAAAAATGGGCCGGGGGGTTTGCGGGAAAAAATGAAGAAATGTTTGAAGGTATTATCATGATAGTGGCTGTAATCTTGCTAACTACCATGATTCTTTGGATGAAAGAACAAAGTAAGACGGTTCAAGGTGATATCCAAAAGAAAATTGATAAAGTAATTAGCAGCAATAGAGCCTGGGGTTTAGCATTGCTAGCTTTTTTATCGGTTTATCGGGAAGGAGTAGAGGTTGTACTATTTTTTAAAGCCATTTCCACAGATAATAGTGCCTCAGATCTTTATTTAGGTTCCATCCTAGGGTTAGCAGCGGCGGTGATTTTGGCATATCTAATATTTAAAAGTACAATCAAATTAAATTTAAGTCAGTTCTTTAAGATAACTGGTGGAATAGTTATTTTTATTGCTGCAGGCTTATTTGCCCATGGTATTCATGAATTACAGGAGGCCCGAGTGTTTCCTGTAGTAATAGAACATATTTATGATGTTAATGGCATACTGAATGAAAAAGGTACTATTGGATCATTGTTAAAAGCTATGTTTGGCTATAATGGAAATCCTTCTCTATTAGAAGTAATAGGATATTGGATCTATTTAATAGTTGCTGTTCCCCAATTTTTCCAACTTAAACTTAATGCCAAGTAATTTAAGCAGAAATGGGACAGAGATGGTTTAACTTCCTTTACCTTTAGATGTTTATCCGAGTATTTTCTTGACATATTAAATTGTAAAGGATATATTAACATCAAATCCGACTAAAATACTCGGGATAAAGAGGTGCTATTATGAAAATATCGACAAAAGGACGGTACGGCGTGAGAGCCATGGGAGAACTTGCCCTTTATTATGGACAAGGACCTTTACCTTTAAAAGAAATAGCGGAAAAACAGGGGATTTCGGAACATTATCTGGAGCAATTAATGGGAGCCTTACGTAAAGCAGGTTTGGTAAAAAGTGTACGTGGTGCCCAAGGAGGATACATTTTAAACCGGTCCCCTAAAAATATAACGGTGGGGGATGTTATTAGAGTTTTGGAAGGCCCTTTAACACCTGTGGATTGTGTTTCCAAGGATAATGCGGAAGCTTGTGAAAAGGCCGGGGCCTGTATGACCAGGAAAATATGGGAGAAAATGCGGGATAGTATGGCAGAGGTAGTAGATAACATCACCCTGCAAGACATGGTTGATGATATAACGTAAATTAATGATAAATATAAGAGGAGATAAATTATGAGAAAAGTTTATTTAGATCACAGCGCTACCACGCCGGTGAGGCGAGAAGTAGCAAAAATAGTTAGTGAATACATGCTGGACAGATTTGGTAATCCTTCAAGTATACATTCATATGGCCAAGAGGCTAAAACAGCATTGGAAAAGGCACGGAGCCAAGTTGCAGATTTGATAAATGCTGATGCTGCAGAGATTATTTTCACTAGCGGTGGCACAGAAGCCGATAATTTGGCCATAATGGGTGTGGCTCAGGCTAATGCTACAAAAGGAAACCATATCATAACTTCAGCTATTGAGCACCACGCAGTTTTAGATACTTGTAAAGAGCTTGAAAAAGAGGGTTTTGAGGTTACTTTTTTACCTGTGGATGAAGACGGACTTGTCTCCTTGGAAGATGTAAAAAAGGCTATCAAGCAGGAAACCATCTTAATTACGATAATGCATGCTAATAATGAAGTAGGTACAATTGAACCTATTGAAGAAATAGGAAAGCTGGCTAGAGAACATGGTATTATCTTTCATACCGATGCTGTACAATCTTTAGGGAAAGTGCCCATAGATGTAAAGGAAATGAACATTGACTTGCTCACAGGATCGGGCCATAAAATCTACGGACCTAAGGGAACAGGGTTTTTATATGTAAGAAAGGGCATTAAACTAAAACCCCGGGCCTTTGGAGGGGAACAGGAAAGGAAAAGACGACCGGGAACAGAAAATTTACCGGGAATTGTAGGATTGGGATTAGCGGCTGAACTGGCCGGAAAGGAGATGGAAGAAGAAAGGGTTAATCAGGCTAGTTTAAGGGATAAATTAATTAAGGGGCTAAGGGAAAGCATTCCCCACGTACGTTTAAACGGACACCCCCATCAGCGAATACCTTCTAATGTTAATGTAAGCTTCGCATATGTAGAAGGTGAGTCCTTACTACTATCCCTTGATGCTTGTGGAATTGCTGCTTCCAGCGGTTCAGCCTGTACATCCGGGACCCTTGATCCATCTCACGTGTTATTAGCTATGGGATTAACTCATGAAATGGCCCATGGATCAGTGAGGATGACATTAGGAAAAGATACAACAGAGGAGGATATCCAGTATGTATTGGATAATTTCCCCGCAATTGTAGAGCGTTTAAGGATGATGTCACCTCTTTATTATCAGAGGCAGAAGGAGAGTGTTTAAATGTATTCAGAAAAGGTAATGGATCATTTTACAAATCCGCGGAATGTAGGAGAAGTTGAGCATGCTAATGGTCTTGGTGAAGTAGGTAATGTTGTATGTGGAGATATTATGAGGATATCTTTATTGGTAGAAGATAATATTATAAAAGATGTCAAGTTTAGGACCTTTGGGTGTGCGGCAGCAATTGCTACAAGTAGTATGGTAACGGAAATGGTGAAAGGAAAAACTATACAAGAGGCTTTGGAGATTTCTAACAAGGCTGTAGCTGAAGCTCTGGATGGATTGCCCCCAGTTAAAATGCATTGTTCAAATTTGGCAGCCGATGCTCTTCACAAAGCCATTAAGGATTATTTAAAAACTGCTTAAGCAGTGTAAAAACTTAGCTATTAAACAAGCTCGGCTTTAGCCGAGCTTTGTTTGATAAAGGAAGACTTGGTCTATAGCTGGCTAGAGAAGAAGTATACTTGTACATAGTTGTGATCCAAATTCGCCTTTGATGAATTCTTTTAAGAAATTAACAGGATAATATAAGTGATCGGAGGAATTAGTTGTGGGCGAATTTATTCACCTGGCCATAAGAATAGTTTTGAGCCTATGCTTTCTTTTTGTTGCTACTAAACTATTAACCAAAAGAAGTCTGTCCAGCTTAACGTATTTTGATTATGTGGCCGGGGCCACATTGGGTACTATAGCGGGGAATCTTGCTTTTAATATAAAGATTAAAACTAGTATTTTTATATTTGCTATTATTCTAACGACATTAATTATCATGGTAATTTCTCATCTCTCTCTAAAGTCGCCTGTATTGCGGAAAATACTAGCAGGGAAACCTACGATAGTAATTCAAAATGGAAAGATTTTAGAGCAAAACATGTCTAAGATGAACTATACTTTTGATTATTTAAATCAGCAGCTGAGGCGAGAGCAAGTTTTTGATATTAGTTTGGTGGAATTTGCTATTCTGGAGCCAAATGGAGAATTGAGTATAAAGTTAAAATCACAAAATAGGCCCCTAACTCCCCGGGATTTAGCTATCTCTACAGAGTATGAAGGATTGGCTACGGAAATAGTTTTGGATGGTAAAGTTATAGAAGACAACATGTACAGAATTAATTTAAATAGAGAATGGCTAAATGAACAAATTAAGACTCGAGGAATAAATAATGTACAGGAGATTGCCTTCGCTGCCTTGGCTACTGATGGAAAATTATATATTGATTTGTACCAGGATGAGCTGGTGCAATAATACATTATAAACGCAAAAAAGATAAAACACTGATAAATACTAGAATATGATGGGGTGATTATAAATGGGAAAAACCTTTAAACCCGGTTATTTGAAGCTTTTGGCTACGGGAGCATTAGAAAATAGGGTTCAGGAAGCTCGAAAACACCTCACAAATTGTAATCTTTGTCCCCATGAATGTAATATTAATAGAAAAGAAAAATTAGGCTTTTGTCGTGCTACAGATCAAGTGGTGCTGGCCGGTTTCGGGCCTCATTTTGGAGAAGAACAAGTTTTAGTAGGGTGCAATGGATCTGGGACCGTCTTTTTTGGCTATTGCAATATGAGGTGTGTATATTGCCAGAATTGTGAAATTAGTTTTGGAGGCGAGGGAGAACTAATAACTAATGAAGAATTAGCCAATATCATGGTGATGATGCAGGAGCGCTATCAATGTCATAACATAAATTTAGTCACCCCCACACATTTTGTACCTAATATTTTGGAAGCTGTATTATTAGCTGCCCAACAAGGGTTAACACTACCTCTGGTTTATAACTGTGGCGGCTATGAAAGAAGAGAAACTTTAGCATTGTTAGAGGGTATAATAGATATTTACATGCCTGATTTTAAATATCATGTTTCTGAAATGGGCCAAAATTATTCTCAAGTGAAGGATTATTCACTAAAAGTAAAAGAAGCTTTGAAAACAATGGATAGTCAGGTAGGTGGTTTGAAAACAGATGCTAGTGGACTGGCTTACCGGGGATTAATTATTAGGCACTTGATGTTGCCGGGGAGTCTTAAGAATACGTTAGAAGTCTTGAAATATATCAAGTTAGAGTTATCATCCGATTGTTTGGTAAACTTAATGGATCAGTATTACCCGGCCCATAAAGCTTTTAAGTATGAAAAACTGGCTAGGCCCTTGAGTTCTAAAGAATATAAAGCAGCCTATCAATATGCTCGAGAGTTGGGATTAAGATTGTCTTAGTATGTTATAATTATTCAGTGATACTAAAGTAGAGAGGAGAATATTATGAAAAGCGATATAGAAATAGCTCAAGAAGCGCCTATCAAGGATATTAAAGAAATTGCTTCAGTTATCGGTCTAACAGAAGATGAAATTTCTTACTTCGGACGTTATAAAGCAAAGGTTGACTATAAGGTTAAGAAGAGACTGGCAGAAAATAAAGATGGAAAACTTATTCTCGTAACGGCAATTAACCCCACACCGGCAGGGGAAGGAAAAACAACTACTACGGTAGGTTTAGGAGATGCCTTCCAACGAATGGGTAAAAAGACCATGTTGGCTTTACGCGAACCTTCTTTAGGTCCTGTTTTTGGTATCAAAGGAGGGGCTGCCGGAGGCGGTTATGCTCAAGTTATACCCATGGAAGATATAAATCTTCATTTTACAGGTGATATTCATGCCATCGGTGCAGCTAATAACTTACTTGCTGCTATGTTGGATAATCATATTTACCAGGGAAATTCTTTAAATATAGATCCCCGCAGGATTACTTGGCGTCGTGCTTTAGATATGAATGATCGTCAGTTAAGATCTATAGTTAATGGTTTAGGTGGAAAAGTGAACGGAGTACCACGAGAAGATGGCTTCGATATTACTGTGGCTTCGGAAATCATGGCTGTTTTCTGTTTGGCTCAGGATCTGGAAGACCTCAAAGAACGGTTAGGAAAAATTGTTGTAGCTTATACTTATGAAGGTGAGCCTGTTACAGCAGGTGATTTGAAGGCTCAGGGTGCTCTGGCCGCTTTACTAAAAGAAGCTTTTAATCCCAATTTAGTACAGACCTTGGAAGGAACTCCTGCTTTTGTTCATGGAGGGCCCTTTGCAAATATTGCCCACGGTTGCAACAGTCTAATAGCAACTAAAATGGCCTTAAAGCTTGCAGATTACGTTGTTACGGAGGCAGGTTTCGGTGCTGATTTAGGTGCGGAAAAATTCCTGGACATTAAATGTCGCTTGGGGAATTTAAAACCTGATGCAGTGGTACTGGTAGCCAGCATACGCGCTTTAAAACACCACGGTGGAGTTTCTAAGGACAGGCTGGGACAGGAAAATGTTAAGGCTTTAGATCAGGGTATGAGTAATTTAGAAAAACATATTGAAAATTTACGGGATGTATATCAACTTCCTGTAGTAGTTGCCATAAATCGCTTCCCTACAGATACTAAGGCGGAAGTAGATACGGTATTTGCTAATTGCAAAAAAATAGGGGTTCCTGTTTCTATCTCAGAAGTATTTGCTAAGGGTGGAGAAGGAGCTTTGGATTTAGCCGAAAAATTATTAGCAGAAATAGAGAAGGGTAACAATCACTTTCAACAGGTTTATTCCTTAGAAGAGAGTATTAAAGATAAAATTTCCGCCATAGCGCAAAAAATATATGGTGCTAAAGGTGTGGTATTTACAAAAGATGCTCTTAAAGATATAGCAGCCTTTGAAAAGCTAGGATATAAAAACTTGCCGGTTTGTATGGCCAAAACCCAATACTCTCTATCCGACGATGCTAAGCTCTTAGGAAGACCAGAGGGTTTTGAAATCACAGTACGACAAGTTAAACTATCTGCTGGGGCCGGCTTTATTGTTGCTTTAACAGGCAATATTATGACTATGCCCGGTTTGCCTAAGGTTCCTGCTGCTGAAAATATTGATATTGACAGCCAAGGAACAATTAAAGGTTTATTCTAGTAAACAGTATACTTTGAACTTAATTTGAGATATAATGCTTTTAACAAAGACAGAGTAGACAGTTCATTTTGTTTTTAGGGATGGGACGTTGCCCTGAGAACTTCTTCAGTAGGTGGACTGTTGCGTTCGCTGTCACATCAAATGAAAGCCTTTTTTCCGTTGATGTGACAAATTTTAGGGAAAGGGGCTTTGTTTTATGAGAAGATTTACAACAAGACAGATGGTGTATATGGCCTTATTAATAACCCTTAACATCATCTTAACAAGAATGGCCAGTATTCACATTGTATTTGGAGGAGTAGAAGGTGTAAGAGTAGGTTTTGGCGGCTTACCCGTTATTTTAGCAGGTGTTATGTTAGGGCCTATAGCCGGTGGATTAGTGGGTGCTTTAGGCGATATATTGGGATATTTTGTAAACCCCATAGGAGCATTTATGCCTCATTTTGCTTTAACAGCGGCTTTACGGGGGATTATACCCGGCTTATTATTATTTAACAGTAAAAGGGTAGCAAGTTTTTGGTACACCCTGTTAGCTGTTGCAGTAGGACAAATAATTTCCTCCCTTATACTGGTGCCATATTTCTTAAAGCTTTTATTTGGCATTCCCATTATAGCTACATTACCTGGGCGCTTGATCAGTCAAGGGTTGACTATTCCTTTTTATGCAGCAGTAACTGTTATGTTGATGAAAAGAATTTATGCAGAGGAACAATCCTTGTTTTACAATAACCAGTATTCCTTAATTCAGAAATGTTCCGAGAAATGATGGGATTAGTAAAAAGACAAGCTCCTTTTTATAAAAAGGAGCTTGTTAATGATTATCTAGGGAAAGAATAGTAGTAGGTGATCTATTGTGGAAAGGTTACAGAAATTTATGGCCCGTGCCGGAGTGACTTCTCGTCGGCGGGCAGAAGAGATGATTCGGGAAGGGCGAGTCAAGGTAAATGATGAAATAATTCAGGAAATGGGTTGTAAAGTAGATCCTGATACAGATGTTGTTATGGTGGATAATCGTCCAATTAGTTTGAATAAAGAAAAGGTATATATCCTCTTAAACAAACCGTCCAAAGTAGTAACAACCCTTCATGATCCTCAGAAGCGTGTTAAAGTTACTGATTTTCTAAAAGATGTAACTACCAGGGTATATCCTGTAGGAAGATTGGATTATCTTACTGAAGGGCTGCTACTCTTGACTAATGATGGAGAATTGGCCTTCCGATTAACTCATCCTAAATTTAAAGTACCTAAAACTTATCTGGCTAAAGTAAAGAATCATATTACAGAAGAAGCACTAAACCGCTTAAGAAAAGGGGTTATGTTAGAAGACGGTAAAACCATGCCTGCTTTTGTAAAAAAGAGGAAGTTGGCCCAAGGCTTTACCCTGTTAGAATTGACCATCCGTGAGGGGAGAAATAGGCAGGTAAGACGAATGTGTGAAGCCGTAGGATATCCGGTAGTTGCTTTAAAACGTATCAGCTTTGGTCCTTTGAGCCTAGGTGATATGGAGTCGGGGCAATATCGTTTCTTGACTGAAAAAGAAATTAAGTCCTTAAAAAAAGCTTGTCAATTTCACTGAGATTGACGAGCTTTTTCTTTAATAAGCTTATATGTTTATTTTAGAACCTTATTTTGCAGCGGTTTCCTTAGCGTAAAGGTCACATAGGGTGTTTTCAAAATGGTTAGAATGGCCTTTAACCCAGCAAAACTCTAAATATTTGTTTTCTGTGAGGCTATCTAGTTCCTGCCAATATTTGATATGCTTAACTTTTTCTCCATTTACAGTGTGCCAGCCGTTTAATTTCCAATTAAAGATCCATTCCGTAATGCCTTTTTTTACATATTGGCTATCACTTATAATTCTGAGTTCTTTTTCTGTTTTTAATGTTTTTAAGGCTTGGATTACGGCGTAAAGTTCTAGCAAATTGCTATTTTTTATATCAGTTTTTCCTGTATGGAGGCTATATTCTCCTTGGTGATTTTCTATTAGAAAGGCATAGGCCCCTTTTTCTTGTTTCCCCAGATAACTGGCATCTGTGTAAATTTTATAAATTTTCTCCTTACCATAGTCAACGGTTGTACAAGTATAATTACTATTTTGTTTGTTCAGCACAATAGTTTTATTTTTATCATTAAAGGCAGCCACATCTTTTTTATCGCGCATAGCAAATGTAAGCTTAAAGCCTGTGTAAAAAGTAGCTCTCTTTTTATTGTGGAACAGTTTTCGCAGTTGATATTCATTTTCTTTAAGAAACTCAGTAAGTTTATTATTTTGTAAGAAAATTAATTCTTTATTATGTGGATAAAATGTCAAGAGGGAAGAGGTGGCTTTTCTCTTGATTTGGATAAGAAAAGTTTCATCTTCTCCTTCTTTTAATATTTCCATGGATAGAATATGCATTTTTATCCCACAGTCCATTCTAACACAGCCTTTTGATATTGTTTAAAAGATAAAGAATATGTAAAATTACGTTTTTCTACTTTATAGTATACATTTCGACAAGCAAAGTCTATTACACTATATAGTAGGAGGAATATGATTATTTTATCATGACTTAACATTAATTACCAACTTACTAAGAGTTAATCCTGGTGGACAAGAACTTTACTGGTCAGGGATTAATTTGGAGGGTTCCAATTATGAGAATCTTCTCAAAAATAGCCGTTAGAAAAAATGCAACCCATAAATCCAAAGGACTTAATGCTATAATAATCCAAATATCTGTACAAGAATGTGGTAACTTAAGCAAGCTGTGGGGGATACAATTAAGCAACAACACAGAAATCATGCTTTTATCTGAATACTGTGCTATATTAACGGCTGTAACAGACAAAGTAATTCTAAAAAAATATGGCGAGCCTATACGTTTGATGGTTATGAATGCTGTGGTAAAGGAATTAAAGAAAGCTTTTTGCCAACTCAAAATAGGATTCACTATGGAACAGCGGACAATATTTTTTGATAACTTTTTTCAAAAACGGTTAGAAAAATATGCTGCATGTGATTCCATCATGGGTGATAATGATAATCACATAATTACTAAAGCTAGTATATTATTGGTAGATAAATTTTTGCCCCGTAATTTGACAAGATCAAAAGAAGCTATCATTGCAGAAACCCAAGAATGTATTGAGAAATCTATTATCTTAATGTTTAAGACAAAAGTATATCAAACGATTATTTAAATATATATGCGGTTCCTAACAATATAATACTTGTGCTTAATAAGAATATGTAGTGGTTAAGCTAATGTTAGAAGGTTATTATAGAGAAATGAGATTAAAATGCTACAGGATAAGCTAGGATATTTGATAGACAAACTCTTATTAAAATTTGTTTTGCTAAATTTAATGCTCCTTATTTTTTGTCAATTAGCTCTGATGGCACCTGATGTAGGTCAGCGACTTAATATGGCTTTGCGCTTAGAAGGGGAGCCCCTGGGTCATAACAAATTAGTTGACTATGCAGGGGGTGTTACTACTGCGCCCTGGGCCACTGTAACCTTAAAACTCTTGACCTATGTAAGTTTACCGGAAGTAAAAGTACTTATAGACGGCAAAGAAATTGGACATTTTCTGCGGAATGAGGTAGCCATAACTGTTAAAGATGGTGATATAATAAGTATATATAATCCCAATCCCTATATGCCGGTAACCGTAATAGTAAATAAGAAAACAGCTAATGTCTTAGAGCCTTCAAAAAATCAAGGAGTAGAGGGTACGGGTACTTTATACTTGAATCCTGTGGTAATTAAGTGAAAAGTTTTATGGGATTATGTCAATAGTATAGCAAAGATTGTTGCTTTTTTTACAATACTATAATATAATTCCACTGATTAAAGGGTGGTGGAGATGAAAACATGTATTATGGATCTAAAAAAATAGCCTCAGCGGCAATTAAAATGGCTCTTTCTGAAAGTAGAGAAGAAGAGAATGAAATAAAAAAAGATTTACGGGAACACGGTATTCGAGCTGCAGCTGTAGATTGTGGCGGCGAATATATTGTGTCGGTAAAAAAAATAGTAGAACGATCTATTGTTGCTGCTAAAAGGGAGAAGGTTATTAAAGAAAACCATTATGATGAAGGGGCTATAGCCGGTGCAACTCGTGAAGCCCTGTCTCAGATTATGCCGAAAGCAGTAGGTTTTAATGTGGGAGGCAAGATTGGCATAGCTAGACAAAATGACCATATTAGTGTGGCTGTTTTCCTGGGCATAGGGTTATTGCATTTAGATGAAGTAGCAATCGGTTTAGCTCACCGGGCAGCACCATTTACGGAGTGATATAATGAGACTGTATGCTATACGTGGTGCAACCACAATTTCGGCAAATACGAAAGAGGATATCATCTCCGAAACTCAAAGGCTTTTAGAGACTGTTATTGAGGCTAACAAACTGAAGCAAGAAGATGTAGTAAGCATTATATTTACTACAACCCCTGATGTGACAGCTGAGTTCCCGGCTAAAGCATGTAGAATGATGGGCTGGGCGGGAGTTCCTCTTTTAGGGGCGGTGGAAGCCGATGTGCCTCATGGGTTACCCAAGTGTATTCGTATTTTATTGCATGCTTATTTGCAAGAAGATAAATGCGCAAAACATATTTATTTAAAAGAAGCGGTGAAATTACGCCCCGATCTTGTGAAAAAAAGTCTCTCTGAATAAGAGAGACTTTTAATCATTAAATGTGTAATAATATAATTTAGACAAAGGTTGTAAGAAGGTGACATTTTGCTTATTATTCTAGAAAAATATAACTATAGTGAGGCTTTAAAAATTATTGAAGAGCGCTTACAATCCTTGAAGCTCTATTATAAAATGTACGAGGAAGATGAAAAAAAGATTATTGTTGTAGGCGATAAAGGTCAAACAGCAGAACTTGATTCTTTGCAATCCCTTCCTGGTGTGGAAAGGATTGTGGCTGTTACCAAACCTTACAAATTGGTAAGCAGGCAGTTTAAAGAAACAGATACCATCGTCAATATTGGAGGTGTCCCCATCGGGGGGGGCCATTTTCAGGTTATTGCCGGACCTTGTGCTGTAGAAAGCAAACAACAACTCTTTACAGTAGCTCAAGAGGTTAAGAATGCCGGAGCTGTACTTTTAAGAGGGGGAGCCTACAAACCGCGGACATCGCCCTATTCTTTTCAGGGCCTGAAAGAAGAAGGTCTAAAATTATTAGCCCAAGCCCGGGAGTTGACGGGTTTACCTATCGTTACGGAAGTTGTAGATATCAGGGATGTTTCCCAAGTAGCGTATTATGCTGATATGTTGCAGATTGGTGCCCGTAATATGCAAAATTACCACTTGTTGCAAGAAGTTGCTCGTACTAACAAACCTATTCTTTTAAAGCGTGGTTTAAGTGCCACTATAGAAGAGTGGTTGTTAGCAGCTGAATATATTTTACGTGAAGGTAATAACCAAGTTGTATTATGTGAGAGAGGGATACGTACTTTTGAACCCTATACGCGCAATACCTTAGATCTATCTGCAGTAGCGGCTGTGAGACATCTTTCCCATCTTCCGGTGATAGTTGATCCCAGTCATGGGACCGGCAAGTGGTTTTTAGTGGGGCCCCTTGCAAAAGCTGCTTGTCCCTTGGGAGCCCATGGCCTAATCATTGAGGTCCATAATTGTCCCAGCGAAGCCCTTTCCGATGGGGAACAATCTTTAACACCTCATAATTTTCAGGTTTTGATGAAGGACATTCGGGAATTAAAGAGGGTTTGTGGCAAAAGTTAATTTAAAAAAAAACCTATCATATGGTAAAATAAAGAGAAACCAACCATCATAGGAGAATCTCCCACTTGATGGAATGTTGACACTAATGAAGGGACTGATCACCATACGAATTGCAATAGATGGTCCGGCAGGAGCTGGTAAAAGTACTATTGCCAAAATGATTGCAGAAAAATTGAATATCCTTTACATAGATACAGGCGCAATGTATCGCGCCATTACATATTTAGCGTTGCAAAATGATATTGCTTGTACTGATGAAAAGGCTTTAAGTAAATTAGCACAAGAAAGTGAAATCATGTTAATTCGTAGTTGTGAGGGAAAACAGTTAGTTGTGTGTAATGATGTTGATATCACAGAAGAAATACGGGATCCGGAAATAAGCAATAATGTATCACTGGTAGCTAGACACGAAGGGGTACGAAAAGAGCTGGTAAAAAAGCAACAGAATTTGGCAAGGCAACATGATGTGATAATGGACGGTAGAGATATTGGAACAGTGGTTTTACCTGACGCTGAATGTAAAATATATCTAACCGCTTCCCTAGAGGAAAGAGCAAGTCGAAGGTATAAGGAAATTAGGACTAAAGGTTATCGCGAGAGCTATGAAGACATTAAAAAGGATCTGGAGGAAAGAGATTTCCTGGATAAGAATAGAGATGTGGCCCCTCTAAGGCCGGCTCTTGATGCTGTTGTTTTGGACACCACTAATCTTTCTCAGGAACAAGTGGTTAGTGCTATATTAAAAATATATCAGCAGAAAAAGAGGGGAATATAAGTGTTTTATTATATTATTCATAAAGTTATATTTATATTTATAAGAATATTTAATAATTGGGAAATTGAAGGGCAGGAAAATTTGCCGACCACGGGCCCCGTTGTAGTAGTAGCTAATCACGTAAGTTTATGGGACCCCCCTGTTTTAGCCTGTTCTATCAAGCGACCGGTGCGTTTTATGGCTAAAGAAGAATTGTTTAATATTCCTGTACTGGGAAAAATCATTAAACTACTTAACGCTTTCCCTGTGAAGCGGGGGAAAATAGATCGTAATGCTTTACGCATGGCGGCAAAATGCCTGGAAAATGGGGAGGTTTTGGGTTTGTTTCCCGAAGGGACCAGAAGTAAGACGGGTAAATTGCTACCCTTACAGCCGGGATCTGCTTTGTTTGCTTTACGGGCAGGTTCGCCCCTTGTACCTGTAGGTCTTAAGGGAACAAAAACGGCCTTTCCTCTGACTTGGCGGGGTAAAATAAAAGTGAAAATTGGTAAGCCCTTAGTATATAATGATTTATATGGAAAAAAAATAAATGAAGCTGATCTACAAAGAGTGACAGAGGATATACGACAAGAACTTAACAATCTCTGCCAATAATCATAAATAGTTGCACAATAAAATATTTTTTGATATAAATATGGTAAATTACTAGGTGGTGAAATGTTGGAAATCATTATTGCTGACAAAGCTGGTTTTTGTTTTGGCGTCAAAAGAGCAATAGATATGGCTGAGGAAGCTGGAAAACAAGAGGGCATAGCCTGCTTAGGACCGCTGATTCATAACCAACAGGAGATGGCTAGATTAGCAAAGCTAGGTGTAGTAGTAAAAGAAAAGAAAAATATTGCAGAAAATGATACAGTTCTCATTAGAACCCATGGGATAGCACCGGAAATTTTTGCGGAATTAAACAGTTTAGATTGTAAAGTGATAGATGCTACATGTCCTTATGTAAAAAAGGCACAGAAGGCGGCTCATGATGCCCAAGAAGAGGGCTATCAAGTTATAATATTAGGTGATAAAACCCATGCAGAAGTCCAAGGAATTAAAGCGTGGACAGGGAATGAAGCTCTAGTTGTAGCATCATATAAAGAACTAAAAGAAACGGACTTACCGGAAAAAGTAGCACTAATTGCTCAAACCACTGAGAAAGAAGAGCGTTTTGCGGAAATAGAGGAATACATAAAAAAGCAGAGACAAGACATTAAGATTATAAATACTATCTGTCAAGCTACCAGGCAGAGGCAGGAAGCTGCTTATAACTTAGCTGGTCAAGTGGATTTAATGATAATAGTAGGAGGAAAACACAGTTCCAATACGCGAAAACTTTGGGAAGTTTGCAGCAAAGCTAAGATTCCTTGCTATCATATTGAAGAAGCAGGAGAATTAGAGCCTTGCTGGTTTGTCAATATTAATAAAGTAGGTATTACAGCTGGGGCATCAACCCCTGCTTGGATTATTGAGGAGGTAAAGGACAAGATGGATGAAATTAAAGAGCAAGCTACAGTGGAACAAGAAAAAGTTTTAAACGATTCTGCCGTGGAACAAGGGGACGTAGCTCAGGAAGCTAATGATCACGGTACAGAAAATTCAGTTGACAATGAGGGCGATTTCAGCAAAATGGATGATCAATTGAATTTTCGCAGCTTTCAAGCAGGGGATATTGTCAAGGGAACAGTAGTAAAGGTATCTAGCGATGAGGTATTAGTAGATATCGGTGACAAATCTGAAGGTATAGTACCGGCTAATGAATTGTCTTATCGTCGTGTTGACCCTTCAGAAGTAGTAAAGGTAGGCGAAGAAATATCAGTAGAAGTAGTGAGAAGGGATAGTGAAGGGAACTTTATTCTGTCCTGTAAAAAGGCACGGCAGGATGAAGCACTGGCTAAACTGGAAGAGGCAGAGAAAAACGGGGCTATTATTAATGCTCCCGTTATTGAAATAGTAAAAGGTGGGCTTCTAGTTGATGTAGGTATCAGAGGTTTTGTACCTGCTTCTCATGTTGACCGTGTGTTTATTGAAGATTTAAATCAATACTTGCACAAAGAATTAAAAATGAAAGTTATTGAATTAGATAAGGAAAATAAAAAAGCTGTATTATCACAAAAAGTTGTTATGGAAGAGGAATATCAACAGCAGAAACAAAATATCTGGGATGAACTGGAAGAGGGACAAACTCGTAAAGGTGTAGTTAAGCGTCTGACTAATTTTGGGGCCTTTGTTGATATTGGAGGTATAGATGGGCTGCTTCACGTTTCTGAAATGAGTTGGACTAGGATTCAGGATCCTACGGAAGTAGTAAAAGAAGGCGATGAACTTGAGGTTTCTATTATTAAATTAGATCGGGAAAAAGAAAGAATCTCCTTAAGTATCAAGCCGTTTATTAAAAATCCTTGGGAAGTAGCACAAGAAAAATTTAAAGTAGGCATGATAGTAGAAGGATGCGTTGTAAGGATTGCTCCTTTTGGCGCATTTATAGAGTTGATGCCGGGTGTTGATGGCTTAGCCCACATATCTCAGTTATCTTTTAAACATGTGAATAAAGTTGAAGATGTTATGGAGGTAGGTCAGGAAGTTAAAGCGAAAATAATTGATATAGATTTTGAAAGAAAGCGGCTGAGTTTGAGCTTGAAAGATATAATGGTTGATGCTGAAAAAGCTGAGTATGAAGCTTTTATAGATCAACAGCCTAAGTCAGATAGAGTTACTATAGGAGATATGTTAAAAAGCAAGAAATAAAAAGAAGCTGGCTATTGGCCAGCTTCTTTTCTGCCAAGTGAAAATTAGTAGATTAAAAACGGGATATATTTCGTAATAAAATAAAAATATAATATGGAAAATATATTAAGAGGTTGTATAGATATGGATATAAAAAGGGAAGAACGAAAATTTGATCATATTGCTCATGCAGTTGAATTAGAAAAAGGCCCTGATTCTGCGGGCTGGGATGATATTGAAGTTATACATCAAGCCCTCTTTCGTTATGATCTTCAGGATATTGATACAAGAATAGAACTTTTTGACAAGGAACTTGATTTTCCTCTGATTATTAATGCTTTAACCGGGGGAGCTAAGGGCCTGGAAAAAATTAATGGGATATTGGCCAGTGTAGCTCAAGAATTGAAAATTGGGTTAGCTGTAGGTTCGCAAATGGCAGGTATTGTAAATAAAGAGGTTAGACACACTTATCAAATAACTCGACAAAAAAACCCAGAAGGTCTAATTTTAGCTAATGTAAGTGCTTTGGCCCAACCTAAAGATGCGTTAGCTGCTGTAGAAATGTTGGAAGCAGATGCTTTACAAATACACTTGAATGGTGTGCAGGAATTAATAATGGCGGAAGGAGACCGGGATTTTCGTGGGCTAGCCGATAATGTACAGGAAATTATCACAAGGGTTCCTGTCCCCGTAATTGTAAAGGAAGTGGGTTTTGGTATATCTAAGGAAACGACACAGCAGTTATATAAACTGGGGGTAAGATCTGTTGACATAAGTGGCAAAGGAGGGACTAATTTTGCCAGTATTGAGTTAGCCAGAAATCCTCGGGAAAGTCTAGAATTCTTACGGCATTGGGGCATTACTACAGTATGCAGCTTGTTAGAAGTTAAAGATCTTAATTTACCATTAACGGTTATAGCCTCCGGAGGGATTGAAAATGGTCTGGAAATGTTTAAAGCATTAGGATTAGGTGCTGATGCCGTAGGTATTGCTGGGGCCTTTGTCAAAACCCTCATACGGGAAGGAGAAGAGTCCTTAACAAAAAAAATAATTGATATTAAAGAAGCCTTAAAAATAATTATGCTTACTAGCGGTGCGCAAAAAATAGCAGATATTAAAAATAACCCCCTTGTTATTAAAGGAGATACTTGGTTTTGGTGCCAGCAGAGAGGTATTAACATAAAAAAGTATGCTCAACGTAGCTAGATATTATTAGAGCTGATTCAGAAGAAATAGCAAATTTTTATAAATAAAGCAAATTTAATGAAAAATAATGATAATAAAAGAAAATGGAAGTTATAAATAAAAAAACATTCAGAAAAATCTCTAAGATATATTGATTTTAAGTTGAAAAAGTGGTAGTCTACCCATTGTAGATAAACATCCATATGTGAAGGACGTTTTTAAAAAAAGAGGAGGGGAAGTCCAACACGTCAAGTATTATTCAAATACTAAAATCGTATAAGAAAAAGGGAGGTTATGATGATGTTTAACAAAAAGACAATATCTGTTTTACTGTGTTTAGTACTTATATTATCTGTTATGGCAGTTGGTTGTGGTCAAAAAGAAGACCCTGATGCTAACAAGCCCGTGGAAACAGACGAAGACGTAATTAAAATTGGAGTTTATGAACCTTTAACCGGTTTACAGGCCGCTGGAGGTAAAATGACTCTTGATGGAATGGAATTGGCTAATAAATTGTATCCGGAAGTTTTAGGTAAAAAAGTAGAACTGGCAGTGGAAGATAACAAGAGTGATATCACAGAAGCTGCTAACGTTGTATCCCGCCTGATTGATCAGCACAAAGTACAAGTTATCTTAGGTAGTTACGGCAGTTCTAACGCTAAATCCGGTGGTAATTTAGCTAAGGAAAAACATATCCCCGCTATCGGATGTTCTCCAACTAACCCCACAGTTACTAAAGATAATGATTATTATTTCCGTGTTTGCTTTATTGATCCTTTCCAAGGGACAGTTATGGCTAACTATGCCTTCAATGATTTACAAGCTAAAAAAGTAGCTATTATTCGTGAAATTACTAGTGACTACTCTGTGGGCTTAACTAATTACTTCGTGGAAGCCTTTAAGGAATTAAGTGGAGACGAAAACTGTGTTGTAGCACAATTAGATTATAAAAAAGGTGACCAAGACTTTACAGCCCAGCTGCAAACCATCAAGGAAAAACAACCTGATGTAATTTTTGCTCCTGGTGAAATTGGTGAATCTGCTATTCTGATTAAACAAGCTCGTCAATTAAAAATTGATGCGCATTTCTTAGGTGGAGATACCTGGGAAGCTCCGGAATTTATTGAAATCGGTGGAGATGCTGTAGAAGGTATTGCCTTTAGCACTCACTATACTGCAGAAGCCCCTGTTACTGAAATGTCGGAAGAATTCATCGAAGCCTTCAAGCAAGAATATGAAGGTCAAGAAGTTAATGCCTTTGCTGCTTTAGGTTTTGATACTTACATTTTAGCCCTTGATGCTATAGAAAAAGCAGGTAAATATGACGCTGAAGCTATTCGTGATGAGTTGGCTAAAACCATAGACTTCCAAGGTGCAACAGGTAATATTACCTTCGATGAAAATGGTGATCCTATTAAGAGTGCCGTTATTAAACAAGTTAAAGATGCTAAATTTGTTTATCTGACAACTATAGAACCCAATAAATAAGGTGAAATGTAGATGAATATCTCCCCTTCCCTGTGGGGAAGGGGAGAATTTTGTGTAAATATCTGGGAGGAAATACCATGACGTTCAATATTTTTTTGCAGCATTTAGCTAATGGAATATCCCTTGGAAGCTTATATGCACTAATAGCTATAGGTTATACTATGGTTTATGGTATCTTGCGGTTAATAAACTTTGCCCATGGGGATTTAATTATGGTCGCTGCTTATATCGCAATATATGGTATTATGATGTTTAAATTACCCTGGTGGCTATCTTTTACACTAGCTGTTATAGTTACTACTATTGTCGGCGTTATTATCGAAAGGGCAGCTTATAAACCCTTGAGAAGTTCACCGCGTATTTCTGTTTTAATATCGGCTATAGGTGTTTCATTCTTTTTAGAAAACCTGGCCATAGTTCTTTTTACGGGGCGGCCTAAACCATTCCCGCAGCCCGAACTATTTACCACTATGTTGGAAGTTAATAATGTTTATATTATGAGTCTGACCTTTATCATTCCCGTTGTAACAATAGTGATGTTAATTTTGCTAAATTATCTAGTTAACAAAACTACGGCTGGAATGGCTATGAGAGCTGTTGCTAAAGATTTTGAAACAAGCAGTTTGATGGGAATTGAAATTAATAAGATAGTATCTTACACTTTTGCGTTAGGTTCTGGCCTAGCTGCTATTGGCGGTATCATGTGGGGTCTTAAGTTTCCGCAAATACAACCCTTGATAGGTGTATTTCCAGGTTTAAAATGTTTTATTGCTGCTGTAGTAGGTGGAATAGGCAGTATTACAGGAGCCACTATCGGAGGATTTTTGCTGGGTATCATGGAGATTATGCTCGTGGCTTTTCTGCCCAGTTTAACAGGTTATCGTGATGCCTTTGCTTTTGTACTGTTAATAGTTATCCTAATCTTCAGACCCACAGGCATTATTGGGGAAAAAATAACAGAGAAGGTGTAAGCATGAGCAAAGGAAATAATAATTCAAAGATTAATAAGATAAAGCTTTTTATGACAATAGCAGCTATTATACTAGCTTTTATAACCCTATATATAGCGAATAATAATCTAGACAGCTATAAAATCAGGATTCTTAATTTGGCCGCAGTATATGCTGTCTGTGGTTTGGGTCTTAATATTATTAATGGCTTTACAGGTTTATTCTCTTTGGGACATGCCGGATTTATGATGATTGGTGCTTATACGGCGGCCTTAGTGACAATGCCACCCGATGTTAAAACCATGAACTTCTATATAGAACCAATAATTGCTCCTTTAGCCCATTTACAATTACCTATTCCTGTTGCTTTATTATTAGCCGGTTCTATAGCGGCCTTATTCAGTCTTATTATTGCTGTTCCGGTTTTGCGTTTAAAAGGAGATTATCTAGCCATCGCCTCCTTAGGCTTTGCGGAAATGTTGCGTGTACTTTTTACCATGGCAGGTTCCATTACCAATGGTGCTTTAGGTTTGAAAGGGATACCTGGAATTGAAAGTATTTATTTTTATTGGGGCACTGCTATAGTTGCCATAGTTATTATTAAACAGTTAATTAATTCCAGCTATGGGCATGCTTTCAAAGCTATTAGGGATGATGAAATAGCAGCCCAAGCTATGGGGATTAATTTGTTCTATCATAAGACCTTATCCTTTGCCACCGGTGCATTTTTTGCCGGAGTAGGTGGAGCAATGATGGGCTTCTTGGTTACTACTATTGATCCGAATATCGGCATATTTTTACAAACTTTTAATATCTTAATGATTATAGTTCTGGGTGGATTGGGGTCTTTAACCGGAACGGTAATTTCTGCAGTTCTTGTAACTTCTGCCCTGGAATTATTGAGATTTGTTGACGCCCCTATAGATTTCGGTTTCTTTGCTTATCCCGGTATTCCAGGCATGAGAATGGTTATCTTCTCCCTCTCCCTGTTATTAGTTATAATTTTTTATCAACGGGGTTTAATGGGAATGCGTGAATTCAATTGGGATTGGGTCATCAAAAAATATAACCAGTTCACCAATAGATCAGGTAAAGGGGGAAAAGGTCATGGCGCTGTTAAAAACGGATAAGATTACAATGCAGTTTGGCGGGATAGTAGCAGTCAGCGATTTTTCCCTGAACCTGCAAAAAGGACAAATAGTAGGTTTAATCGGTCCCAATGGAGCTGGAAAGACCACGGTATTTAATATGATTACAGGAGTATATACACCAACTAAAGGTAGCGTATACTTTCAAGATACTGATATCACTAATAAAAAACCTGATGCTATAACAAAATTAGGGATAGCCAGAACCTTTCAAAATATAAGACTCTTTTCCAATATGAATGTTTATGACAACATTTTAATCGCTAAACATACAAGATTAAAATCGTCACCATTAGCGGCTATTTTAAATGTACCCGGCACCAGTTATCGGAAACAAATGGATACTTTCAAAGAAGAATGTTGGGAGCTTTTAGAGGCTGTGGAATTAGCCGATGAGGCTTTTGAAAAAGGGACATCCTTGCCTTACGGGAAACAGAGGAGATTAGAAATAGCCCGTGCCCTAGCTACTAATCCGGAAATATTATTGTTAGACGAACCTGCGGCAGGAATGAATCCTAATGAATCCATGGAATTAATGGAATTCATTAGGAAGGTTAGAAATAAATTCAATGTTACTATCTTAATGATTGAGCATCATATGAAAGTTGTAATGGGCATTTGTGAGCATATTGTTGTGTTGGATCATGGTTTTCAAATCGCTGAGGGGGGCCCTGCAGAAATTCAGCGGAATCCTAAAGTTATAGAAGCTTATCTAGGGGTTGATGCCGATGCTTAAAATAGAAAACTTGCATGTATATTATGGTGGTATCCATGCTTTAAAAGGTATAAATCTGACAGTGCCTCAAGGAAAAGTTGTTAGTCTAATTGGCGCCAATGGAGCGGGTAAAAGCACGACGCTGCGGACTATAACGAGTCTTGTTAAACCAACGTCGGGAAAAATATATTTTCAAGGAGAAGATATTACCCAGGCCAAAACTACCTCTGTCATAAAAAAAGGGATTACTTTGGTACCGGAAGGACGTCGAGTCTTTGCTGATTTGACTGTTTATGAAAATTTGAATCTGGGCGCTTACTTAAGACAAAAAGACAAGAATGGTATTCAAAAAGATATGGATAAAGTATTTGAACTTTTTCCTCGCCTGAAAGAAAGGGAATGGCAAACAGCAGGCACTTTATCCGGTGGGGAGCAACAAATGCTGGCCATCGGTAGAGCCCTGATGTCTCGTCCTAGCGTTATGATGATGGATGAACCCTCCTTGGGATTAGCTCCTATAGTTGTTAGGGATGTGTTTAATATTATTCGGGAAATCCATGATTCAGGCATGACAATTCTTTTGATTGAGCAAAATGCCCGGGCTGCTTTAAAAGTAGCAGATTACGGATATGTTATCGAGACAGGAAAGATAGTTTTAGAAGGACCGGGTAAGGAGTTAGCTGATAATGATGAAGTAAGAAGGTCTTATTTAGGAGAGTAATTTATGACCACCAAATTTAAAACGAAATTCACGATTATTAAAGGTGATATTACTGAACAGGATTCTCAGGCTATTGTTAATGCTGCAAACTCTAGTTTAATGGGAGGCGGTGGAGTAGACGGGGCTATTCATAGAAAAGGTGGGCCCCAAATCTTAGCCGAATGCAAGGAAATCGTTAATAAGCAAGGTCAATGTGTTCCGGGAGAAGCGGTTATCACTTCAGGGGGAAAGTTAAAAGCAGCTTATGTTATCCATACCGTTGGACCTATTTGGCGGGGAGGCAATTCGGGTGAGGCGGAAGTCCTGAGAAATGCCTACTACAATTGTTTGCAGTTAGCACGTTTAAGGAATATTAAATCCCTGGCTTTTCCTTCCATTAGTACAGGAGCCTATAAATATCCTTGGGAACTGGCGGCACAGATAGCCCTAGAAACCATTATTGCTAATATCAAAAAACCGCATTTTACAGAGGTAAAGCTGGTTTTATTTAATGAAGATATATATAAGGTCTATGTTGATACTTATAAAAAAATCAGTAGGGAATAAGTTTTTTTATAAAAGGCTTACTAAGTACAAAATCTACTTAGTAAGCCTTTTTTATATTTACTGAGTAAAATTTAAAAAGTTACCCACACTAATATTAAGTTGGTATTTTTAAAGCGGGGGTAATATTCAATGACGGAAAGAATGATAGAAGGTCTTATAGAGCAGGGGAAGCTGGCCTTAAAAGAGATGATTAATCTTAGTCAAGAAGAAGTAGACAATATAGTGAAGGAAATGGCCATGGCCGGTCTGGCTAATCATATGCGTTTAGCTAAATTGGCTGTAGAAGAGACAAAAATGGGTGTTTATGAAGACAAATGTGTTAAGAACCTCTTTGCTTCTGAGTATATCTATCACAGTATAAAATATCAAAAATCCGTTGGTATTATTGAGGACAATGAGGAAGAGGGGTATTACGATGTGGCTGAGCCGGTAGGAATTATTGCTGGTATAACTCCCGTGACAAATCCTACCTCTACTACTTTATTTAAGGCTATTATCGCTTTGAAAACACGAAATCCCATCATCTTTGCTTTTCATCCCAGTTCTCAACAATGTAGTGTAGAGGCAGCTAAAGTAGTAAAGATGGCTGCCATCAGAGCAGGTGCACCGGAAGCTTGCATTCAATGGGTAGAAAAACCGTCGATTGAGGCAACTCAGCTGCTGATGAAAAACGATGGCATATCTCTTATTTTAGCTACAGGAGGATCTTCCATGGTAAAGTCGGCCTATAGCGCCGGCAAGCCGGCTTTAGGAGTAGGACCGGGTAACGTTCCCTGTTATATTGAACAAACCACCGATATTAAGAGAGCAGTCACAGATTTAATTCTTTCTAAAACATTCGATAATGGAGTAATTTGTGCTTCTGAACAAGCAGTTATTATTGATAGTGCTATCTATGAACCAGTACTATCTTATATGCAGAATAATGGTTGTTACTTTGTTAATGAGGAAGAAAAATATCAGCTGGAAAGCTTAATTTTTAAGGAAAATAGTTCCGGTGTAAATCCTAAAATTGTAGGTCAAAGCCCGGTGAAAATAGCTGAAATGGCAGGGTTTGAAGTTCCTGATAATACTAAAATACTTGTAGCGGAAATAGAAGGAGTAGGACCTGACTATCCCCTTTCTCGCGAGAAACTTAGTCCTGTTTTGGCCTGTTTAAAGGTAGAAAATTACCAACAGGGGATAGAACGGGCTGTAGAGATGGTTAATTTCGGAGGATCGGGCCATTCTGCTGTAATACATTCCCACAACGACGATATAATCAATAAATATGCTAAAAGAGTGAATACGGGACGGATTATTGTTAATCAACCTTCCAGTCACGGTGCCATTGGTGACATATATAATACTAATATGCCTTCCCTTACTTTGGGGTGTGGTTCTTTTGGCCGTAATAGTACTACAGCCAATGTTAGTTCTGTTAATTTAATTAATAAAAAGAGGGTGGTAAAACGTAAGTATAATATGCAGTGGTTTAAAATACCTCCTAAAGTGTATTTTCGGTCCGGTGCCGTACAGTATCTGGCTAAGATGCCTGATATAACCCGAGCCTTTATTGTAACAGATGAAGTGATGACAAAATTAGGCTATGTGGATAAGCTCCTTTATTATCTAAGGAATCGGATGGGGCGCAATTATGTGCATGCGGAAATCTTTGATAAAGTCTTGCCTGATCCTACTGTGGAAACTGTAGAAGAGGGATTAAAGGCTATAAATAATTTTAAACCCGATGTAATAATAGCTTTGGGTGGTGGATCTCCTATCGATGCTGCTAAAGCTATCTGGCTCTTTTACGAATATCCGGAAACTAAATTTACAGATTTGCATATGAAATTCATGGATATTCGCAAGCGGGTCTTTAAGTTCCCGGAATTAGGTAATAAAGCAAAATTTGTGGCTATTCCTACCACATCGGGTACAGGATCCGAAGTAACATCTTTTGCAGTAATAACTGATACAGCCAAAGGAATAAAATATCCTCTGGCTGATTATGAGTTGACCCCCGACGTTGCTATTATCGATCCTGATTTTGTGCAAAGTGTACCGGCCAGCGTTACGGGTGATACAGGGATGGACGTACTTACCCATGCCTTAGAAGCATATGTTTCGGTGATGGCCTCTGATTTTACAGATGCTTTGGCCATGAAAGCTATACAAATTGTATTTGAATATCTTCCCCGCTCCTATGCAAATAATGAGGACAGCATTGCCCGGGAAAAAATGCATAATGCCTCCTGTATTGCCGGTATGGCCTTTACTAATGCTTTTCTGGGAATAAACCACAGTTTAGCCCATAAAGTAGGAGGAGAATTTCATGTACCCCATGGTCGAGCTAATGCCATTCTACTGCCCCATGTAATTAAATATAATGCATCTAAACCAACAAAATTTAATGCCTTCCCTAAATATGAGCACTATGTGGCTGATAAAAAATATGCGGAAATAGCTAAAACTTTGGGGTTCCCCAGTGGTACTACAGAAGAAGGGGTACAGAGTCTGATTAAAGGGGTTCAAGGGTTAATGGAGAAGCTTGAAATACCTGGTACCTTCAGAGAAAGCGGTATTTCTGAGACGAATTTTGTCGCAGTGGTAGATCGCTTGGCTGATAAGGCCTTTGAAGATCAAAGTACTACAGCAAATCCCAGAATGCCCCTGGTCTCGGAGTTGAAAGAAATCTTACTTCAAGCATATTATGGTGAAAAACTTTAGGTTGAATAATCGGCTTTAATAATGCCACAAGCTAAACGTTTACCGGCATTACCTGCTGGTTGTGTACGATAATCATCAGGATTTTGATGGATAATTATCGATTTTCCTATGATGTCAGCCACCTTAAATTTATCAGTGAAAAATGCCATTAGGCTATAGCCGTGATTAGAAAAGAGTACGGGGAAATCTCCGGCATGATTACCGTGGGGTTGCCATGTTGGATTCCAGTGACCGCCTGCTGCTTGAAAAGGGTTGGTGGGATCGCCGATTTCACAGTTTCCGTTTTCATGAATATGGAAACCATGAGGCCCAATAGGAGGATTATCGCCACAAGCCGGTTGATATTGAGGTAAACCTCGGATTTCTGCTAAAACTTCTGTGCCTCCCGGTACATCTTTGAAACGTACAGTTCCAGTAAGCTGAGGAGCTAAGGGTCCACCCTTAACTTCTGCTACTGCTTCTGTAGGTTTACAATATTGATTCATAAAAATCTCACCTCCCTTTTTATAGTATGCAGAGGTGAGATTAGTTGTTTTATAGTTAAAATAAAAATCATTGCACATAATAAGGGCAGAGATAACTAAAAGATAGAGGTATTTTCTTGTTTAAAAAACAGAAAGAAGCAGAGGGAAAAAAAGAGTACCCTCGTGTAAGTAAAAATTTAGACGCCAATCTAAAAATATTTAAAGGGCAATTAAATAATTGTTCAGATGTGATATTTAAACCCCTTATTATTTCTGATAAGCAAGCTTATCTCTTATATTGTGAAGGGCTTATCGATACAAAAGTTTTAAATGAAAATATCCTCCAAGTCTGTTTTGCAGATTGTGAACTGAAGAAGGGTGAACTTCTTACACGTCTTAAATATCGCTGTTTAGCTGTAGGAGATGTTTCCTGCACTTCACAAGTTAAGGAGTGTATAGAATCAGTATTATCTGGTCAGGCTCTCCTCTTATTAGAGGGATACGATGAGATACTCAAATTAGAGATAAGAGGCTGGGATAAACGTTCTATTGAAGCGCCCACTACATCACCTAGCGTTAAGGGGCCCCAAGAAAGTTTTATAGAGACCCTGCAAGTTAATGTCGCTTTGCTGCGCAGGAGGTTTATTACCTCGGACTTAAAAATCCTTAATTTTACTTTGGGTGAGAGGGCGCCTACCTATATTAAGATATGTTATCTGGAATCTTTAGCAAATCCTAAATTAATTGAAGAAGTAGTGAGACGAATAAAGTCCGTCAATATTGATGCTTTGTTAGATGTATCATATCTGGAGGAATTGATAGAGGATGAACCTTACTCTCTTTTTCGTACTGTCAAGACAGTGGAAAGACCGGATACGGCAGCTGCATCACTTTTAGAAGGAAGAGTAGTAATCCTGCAGGATAATACTCCCTTCGCGTTAATTGCTCCCACTACTTTCCATCAGTTTTTGCAATCAGTTGGTGATTATTATGATCGTTATTATTTTGGCACGTTAATTCGTTATTTGCGCTATGCAGCTTTATTTCTGGCCCTGTATTTACCTTCCATCTATGTAGCAGTTACTACCTTTCATATGGAAATGCTGCCTACTTCTTTTATGATTAGCTTACAGGCCCAAAGAGAAGGGGTACCTTTTCCTGCTTTGCTGGAAGCCATCGTGATGGGTTTTGCCTTTGAAGTTCTGAGAGAGGCCGGCTTACGTTTACCTAGGGCAGTAGGTCAGGCCGTGAGTATAGTGGGAGCTTTGATTATTGGTGATGCAGCTGTTACAGCCGGTTTAGCTTCTCCCGCTATGATTATTGTCACAGCCTTGACGGCTATCTCTGCTTTCACTTTTCCTGTATTAGGTTTAAATGAACCTATTACGATTTTACGGTTTCTTTTAGTATTAGCCAGCGGTTTTGCAGGTTTATGGGGGATATTAATTTTTACACTTTTTTTGATTGGACATTTAGCATCTTTGCGTTCTTTTGGTATCCCCTATTTAAATCCGTTAGCACCCTTCGTTATCGAGGATTTAGATGATATGTTGGTAAGGGCACCCCTGTGGCAAAATAAAAAAAGGCCCTTACTATTAGCCAAAAGAAACTTGGTAAGAATTGGGAAAAGATACTCACCTTATAAAAGGTAGGAGATATTATGAAAAAACTGGTGATTATTTACCTTTCTTTGGCCCTGGTATTTTCCTCTGCAGGTTGTTGGAGTAGAACTGAGTTAGATAAAATAACCTTTGTGCTGGGCGTAGCTATAGATAGAGAACAGGAGCTCTACCATATTACCGTACTAAGCACAGATCCTACTAAGAAAGAAGGTGGTGAACAAGGAGGGGGAGCAGCGAAATACACCATTAGTTCAGCTAAAGGTAAGAGTATTTTTGATGCAGCGCGTAATTTAACGCTAGTTATTCCGCGGAGGAACTATTGGGCTCATTGTAAATTGATAGTGGTGAATGCAGATTATGCTAAAGAAAAAGGCATAAAAGAAGTGTTGGACTTTTTTACTCGCGATCATTCCAGAAGAAGGACTGCTTATCTGGTGGTCACCCCGGGTAAGTCCGATGATATCTTTAGAACTCCCGCTGTATTGGACGAATTTCCTTCCCGGGAAATAATGGAAATTATTCAGCAGGCCAAGGCCTCGGGGAAGAACATCGATATGCCTCTTTATAAGTTTATTGCAGAGTCACAAGGTATAACGGGTACCAGCATGTTTACTTATGTAACCCGGAAGGGGAAAGACAAACAAGCGGAAGGAGCGGCTATTTTTAGAGATTTAAAAATGATCGGTTTAATAAATCCCACAGAGTTGCGGGGTGTAAATTGGTTAAAAGGAAATGTCAGAAAAGGTGTGGTAGTATTCCCTGCCCGGGGTGAGGGCCAGGATGATACCACAGTGGAATTACAAAAAGTATCTCATAAACTTGAACCTCTGCTAACGGAAGAGGGAGGTAGGGTACAAGTTAAAATTAAAGTTACAGGGATGTTAGTAGAGTATGGAGGTAATGAAAAAATCATAAAAGAAGAGGCCTTAAAGGAGATGGAAGAAAGCTTTAGCAACCAAATAAAAAAGGAAATACTACAGGCCTGGTCAATAGCACAAACTGATTTAAAGGCGGATGTTTTCTTGTTAGGTGATAAATTCGGTAATAAGTACCATTATTTATTAGAGACCACACCTGAACAATGGTTGGAGATCTTTCAAAATTTGGAGCTGGAATTAGAAATTGAGACGAAGATTACAAGTTTGGGTATGCACAGAGAACCAGTTCTAGGGAGATGATTTTTTGTTTTTTCCATTGTTGTTTGTTGCCGCCCTTGTATTAGCTAAAGATCTACCGGAAGTTATTAAAGCTAAGGAGTGGCTTACTTTAGCTTTAATGCTTATTTTTACCGGTGGAGGCTTATCGTTAGCTCTTCTTATTGAGATAAAAGAAGATTTGCCTTCCGTTGCAGGGGTTCTTATTGCAATAATCGATAAGATTTTTCCCTTTATTCGTGATTTCTTAGTTTACTAGGTGATTTAGTACGCGAAAGGAAAAAAAGCAGGGGGAGGGCAAGAAACCAGACGGGTAAAGTAAGGATAGGTAGTA
Organism: Clostridia bacterium; assembly: GCA_018433015.1. GTDB lineage: Bacteria > Bacillota > Peptococcia > DRI-13 > SV3-B141 > SV3-B141. Next base: position 36,903 of record JAHDSB010000070.1, read on the forward strand.
CACCGTTGAGAAAATGCACAGTTTCAGGTAAGTTTTCATAACCCTTATAACTTAGTGGTATTAAGAGAATGCAGAGCGGATAGATAAGGGGGTTAATATGGGGGATTTTAAGCAAGTAGGAAAGGCCCTGCAAGAGGCTATAGAAAGCAACGGCAGTTTTTACAAATATCATGAAAAACCAGATGAATAAGAGTACAATTTCTATTCTTTCCAGTAAAATACCAAATTTAATAGTTCTAAACATAATGTATGTAGGAAAGGTAAGATTAGCTGCTTCCGATATTCCAAAAATGCCAACAAGCAGGAGAGTCCGCAGGGCAAGAAAGGAAGATGCTAAGATAAATCCTGACAGCAGGCTGGGAAAAACTTTTTTCTTCTCCTTGACGAGCAGAGCAAACGAGGCTAATAAGAACATTTCTGCAATAGGAAAAGTAGTAGTTAGAAGGAGGGTTTTACTAAAATCCTGCCAGTCGATAGCAAAAGCAGGAAGAAGTAATGCTGTATTGATTTGAAATATCCCTGCTATTAAGGTAAGGCCCAAGACAATAATTGTGAGGGGCATGATTATTTCACAGCAGCGGGCCGTTACTTCCGGGCCATGGCGGACAATATAACCTGTGACTAACAAGAATGTTAAAGGGTGTATCCAGGGTGGAGTTTCAGGCATAACAGCTGAGCGTCCAATTTCCTGCAGGGAACAAGGTACCAGGATAGCAAGTAAGAAAGCAAAGGAAATATAATAGGTCAGCATAATTTTGGCCGGAAGAGGTCCGGCTAGCTGAGTTAATATTTGTAGTAAGTTTTGTTGGGGGAATTTTTTAACAAGATAGGCTATTATACTGAGAAAAAAAGCGCCTAAGACAGTAGCAGCGATTCTGATGATCCAAGTTGATCTTCCTCCATGTTGCAGACCAATAGTAAAGATGAAGGAAGAGCCCACGGTAAATCCCACAGTTACATAGAATAATTGTAAGGGAGAAATATATTCTTTGTTCATATACAAGCTCCTTCAATAGAGGTAACGAAATATATAGCAAGGAAAATTGTTTTCTATATATAGTAGCATTAATAAGGAGCAGTAATAATATACAGGTGCAGAGCAAACTGTTATAATTTTATACAAGTATACAAGTCACAAACTAGCGAAATGAGGGATTAGATGCTTAATAAAGAAATAAGAGTAGATCTGCATATACATACGACAGCTTCTGATGGTTGCTGGTCTCCCCAAAAATTGGTTCAGCAAGTTTTAAAAAAGGGAATAGATATGTTTGCGGTAACTGATCATGACACAGTTGATAATATTATGGAAACACAGGCCTTAGCAGAGAAAAATCAGCTGTTATTTCTTCCGGGAGTGGAGGTTTCGGCTACACATCAGGGACAGCTCTATCATATTTTAGGATATGGTATAGATCCTTTCCATAAACAGTTTCTAGAGTTATTAAACCATAATAAATATATTATGGAAAAGAATGATGATGAAAGTATAGAATTATTGATAGCAAGAGGATATAACATAGATTTTCAAGAGTATAAACATTATGAAAATGAACCCTCAAGAGGTGGCTGGAAATCTCTTAATTTTCTAATTGATAAAGGATTTTGCAAAAATTCCCGGGATTTTTTCTCCAGTTTATTTGATGATGATTATCGTGCACCTTTTCCTACTTTTCCTACACCGCAAGAGGTAATACAATTAATTAGTAGTGCAGGTGGAGCCGCTATTTTAGCCCACCCGGGATGTCATTTTTATGAATTACCTCTTCTGAAAACATTACAGTTGTTTGCTGAGTTCAAGGTAGATGGCATTGAATGTTTTCATTCGGAACATACCCTGGAAGTAAGTCGGTTTTGTTATAGCTTTTGTAAAGAGCAGGGTTTATTAATCACGGGAGGCTCAGATTGCCATGGCAATACCCTTAAAAATCGACATTTAGGAGAGCCGCAACTTTATATTAAAAATTTAAACTTAGGTAGTTTGGAGCAACGGTTTAACAAGAAAAGAAGAAGCATTACGATAGCTTAGATCCTCCCTTTTACTACTCGGTAAAATTCGACATAATATTACTATTTCCCCAAAGGTTAATATCAAAAAACAATAGAATATAAAGATTATAGGCTAAAAATATAAATATTAAGTTTAGGAGGCGAATATTGTAAAGGGAGGATTCATAGATGGATTGGCTGTGGACGTGGGGGGGAAAATTTTTTGGTTACAAAGATGGTTTAGATTTATGGACCTATACGGGACAACATGTAGGAAAATTCTATGTAAATGAAGTGTATGCAGAGGACGGTCAATACTTGGGAGAGCTCCTTTACGGGAGATTGATTACTAATGTAAGGAAGAAAAAATATAGAAGAGGATCTTTCATCCCGTATAAGAAACGGTATTTTACCTTTTACAATGTTGAGCACGTTGGACGTACCTTAGTCAAGGGTTACGAAGACTTCCCTAGCTTGAAATAAAAGGATCCGGAGCTATTAAGCTTCCGGATTTTTTGTATATAAAAGGATTAAATTTAATAGTCATCATTTTTTAATTAACGAATAATGATATATGGTTAGCTTCACGAAGGGTAGAAGCACTGCATATTATATAGGATATGTTTAAGGGACAGATTAAAAAAGGAGAGCACAGATGATGACTGTAAGTTTTATTGGTGTAGTTTTGATTTTTATTCTCAATGTGATTGGAAATTCTCTTTCCACCATGAAAACCATTTTTGTAGCTAAAAAACTATTAAGGCCGGCCTACATTATTGTGTTTCTAGAAGCTGCCGTGTTTTTTGGTACAATAGGAGAGATAGCGAAAGATAATAACTTTTTCTATCTGATAGCCTTTGCTTTGGGTAAAACTGCCGGTACTTGGGTAGGGAATTTCTTTGAAAACAAGATGGCCTTGGGGATCTTAGAGATAAGCGTATTTGCTAAGAATGAGAAGGCTAAAATTATAGCAGATGAGCTAAGAAATATAGGCTACTCGGTAACCAACTATAAAGGCTTTGGTATTAATGGTAAAACTAGATACGAAATGAAAATAACTATCAAAAGAAAAGAATTATCTTTGCTAAAGAAGATCTTAGCCAAATATGGTTATGATGAAGCTACAATGGTTATAAGGGAAGTGAACTCTGTGATGGGTAAAATATCTATTAGCAAAAACGAGAGCACTACGGGTGAGGAAAGGGTCCATAAAAGCTCGGAAAAATCAAGGTGTAAGCAAAGGGTGTGGCGTGTTGATCATAAGTGCCAGTAGAAGAACGGATATTCCAGCTTTTTATAGTGAGTGGTTTTTTAATAGATTAAAGGAAGGGTATGTATTAGTACGAAACCCCCTAAATTATCAGCAAGTTAGCAAGATCAGTTTGCAAAAAGATGTAGTTGACTGCATTGTTTTTTGGACTAAAAATCCGGAAAACATGATGGATTCCATAGGGCAGCTTCAGGGTTACAATTACTATTTTCAGTTTACGTTAAATCCATACGACAGTACTATAGAAAGGAATGTCCCGGACAAAGCCAGGATTATATCATGCTTTCAGAAATTAGCTGAAACAATAGGGAGAAAAAGAGTGATTTGGCGGTACGATCCCATAATATTGAGTAAAGATCTTGATGAAGAATATCATTATTACAATTTTGCTTTATTAGCAGATAAGTTGAAGGATCATACCGAAAAATGTATTATCAGTTATTTGGATTTTTATAAAAAAATAAAAGGAGCTGTAAATGCTCTGCAATTACAACCTATATCCATGAGCAGAAAGAGTATAATAGCAAAAAAATTCAAAATAATTGCTGATAATTATGGTTTACAGTTAGAAATGTGTGGGGAAGAAGAGGATTTTCAGGAGGTAGGAATTAAGAGGAGCCGCTGTATTGATGACAGGTTGATATCGGAGTTTTTAGGTAGACAAGTTATCATCAAGAAGGATAAAGGGCAACGTAAGGTTTGCAACTGTGTTGCCAGTATAGACATAGGTAGTTATAATACCTGCAAACATGGGTGCTGTTATTGTTATGCCAATAACCACCAAAGTCAGATAGAGATAAAGACGCAGCAGTATGATAAAAATGCGCCCCTGTTATGTAGTACTTTATCTCCTGAGGATAGGGTATATGAAAGGAAAACCGAGTCATATATAAGCAAGCAAGAGGCCTTTTTTACTAATTATTATTGACACAAGTTGTGATAAAGGTTAAAATAAACCCTGTTAAGTAAATAACCTTAACACATGAGTGGTGTGGTTGATGGAAAAAATAGCTATAAGAGCTTTGCATTTTGACTTTTATGGAGCTTTACTAACTAAGAAGCAACAAGAAATTTTTGATTTATATTATCAGCAGGACCTATCTTTAGGTGAGATAGCAGAGCTTCATAAAGTTTCACGGCAGGCTATTTATGATTTAGTAAAAAGAACAGATCAATCCCTTAAAGCGTATGAGAATAAACTCGGTCTCGTAGCTAAGTACCAGGCAAATTCTGAAATGCTGGAAGCCTTAAAAATGGAGGTTTCCCGGCTGAAGATAGCATGTCCTTCTTTGGATTTACGTGTGATAACAAATTTAATTAATAAACTAGAGGATAACTGGTAGGTGATGATAAATGGCTTTTGAGAGTTTAGCAGATAAATTACAAGGTATATTTAAGAATTTACGCGGTAAGGGTAAGTTATCAGAAAAAGATGTAACCGCCGCCATGAGGGAAGTTCGCTTAGCCCTTTTGGAAGCTGATGTTAACTATAAGGTTGTTAAAGATTTTATAAACAAGATAAAAGAAAGAGCAGTTGGAGCTGAGGTATTAGAAAGCTTAACCCCCGGTCAGCAGGTTATAAAAATAGTAAATGAAGAAATGACCCAATTGATGGGGGGCAGTGTTAGTAAGATTAATATAGCCGCTAAACCCCCTACTATTGTGATGATGGTAGGATTACAGGGTTCGGGTAAAACAACCAGCAGTGGCAAATTAGCACGCCTTTTTAAGAAACAAGGGAGAAGACCACTTTTGGCGGCCTGTGACATATATCGCCCCGCAGCTATTAAACAGCTCCAAATTTTAGGGGAAAAATTAGAAATACCCGTATTCACCATGGGGGATAAGCAAAGCCCCGTTGATATAGCCAAGGCAGCAAAGAACTTTGCGGAAAAACAAGGACATGATTTAGTTATCCTTGATACCGCCGGGCGTTTGCATGTGGATGAAGAGTTGATGGAAGAATTAGTTGAGATTAAGAAAAACTGTCATCCCCATGAAATTTTATTAGTGGTAGATGCTATGACGGGTCAAGATGCTGTCAATGTAGCTAAATCATTCGATGAGCGGCTGGGCCTTGATGGTGTGGTATTGACTAAATTAGATGGTGATACCAGGGGTGGTGCAGCCCTTTCTGTTAAGGCGGTAATCGGTAAACCCGTAAAATTTGTAGGTATGGGTGAGAAACTGGAGGCTTTAGAATCATTTCACCCTGATCGCATGGCCTCGAGAATTTTAGGGATGGGCGATGTATTGACCCTTATTGAAAAGGCTCAGGAAAAGGTAGATGCCAAAAAAGCCCAAGATTTAGAACGCAAACTGAGAAAGAATGAGTTTACCTTGGATGATTTCCTTGATCAATTACAGCAAATGAAATCCATGGGACCATTAAATCAGATTATGGACATGATTCCAGGTATGGGTAAAGTTAAAGCTTTAAAAAATGTTGATTTGGACGAAAAAGATCTTAAACATACAGAAGCCATAATATCTTCCATGACAAAAGAAGAACGAAAACGTCCGGATATAGTTAATGGAAGTAGAAGAAAAAGAATAGCTAGAGGTAGTGGTACTTCTGTACAAGAGGTAAATAAACTCCTTAAACAGTTCAGTCAAACACAAAAAATGATTAAACAGATTAATCAGATGCAGCAATCAGGAAAAGTAGGTAAAAAAGGTAGTTTTAATCTTCCTTTTTTCAAATAAACAATGTTTAGATATACACTTTATTTAAGGAGGTGATTAATGTGGCCACAAGAATTAGATTAAAGCGCATGGGAGCTAAAAAAGCACCTTTTTATCGTTTGGTAGTGGCTGATTCCCGTTCACCTCGTGATGGACGGTTTATTGAAGAGATTGGCTTTTATGACCCAACAAAAGATCCAGCTGTTATTAATGTGAAAGAAGAAAGAGCATTATACTGGTTAAATACTGGCGCTCAACCTTCTGAGACAGTAAAAGCTTTATTAAATAAAGCTGGAGTTACAAACAAGTCAAAATAAATAATAATATCCTTAGGGGGTAGGGCAAGTGGAACAACTAGTAGAAGTTCTTGCAAAAGCCCTTGTAGATAGTCCCGACGACGTAAGTGTTACGCGGCTAGAGGAGGAACATGCTGTGATTTTAGAGTTGCGCGTAGCTCCTGATGATATGGGTAAAGTTATAGGAAAGCAGGGGCGAATTGCGAAGGCTATTCGCACTGTAGTTAGGGCTGCGGCAGCTAGGATGGAAAATAAAAAAGTCATAGTAGAGATTAAGCAGTGAGAGGGGCCAACGGCCTCTTTTACTTTAACAAAGGGTATTTTGAAAGGAGTTTTTAAAGATGCAGGTTTTTAGGAAAGTCCAGGTAAAAACTATTGTAACTCCGGGTTTTAGGGAAACATTGCTGAAAGAGATGCAAGATGGAATAAAAAAACTTGATGCGGAATTAAGTTTCTTGGAGCAACGTAGTAAAAAAACCTTAACAGAGCTTACAATTAAGGCTTCTCCTCAGGCTAAAGCTGTGCGTGAACAGTTAGAGATGGAAAAACAGAAAAGGGAAGAAGCTAAGCAGAAAATTCTCGAGCAGATTAAAAGGGTAGAAGAATTGCAAGACGGCATGGAAGTTTTACAAGGAGAAATGGAAGGCCCTGTAGAGTTAAAAGTGGGCGATAAAATGGATGATATATTTAATAAGTCAATAATAGTGAAAGATGGCATTGTAGTGGAAATAAGGTAGGTGCTGGGGTGTCAGGATATATAAAGATAGGTCAAATTATTAATACCCATGGAAATAAAGGGGAATTAAAAGTATATCCTCTTACTGATGATGTACGGCGTTTCTGTGAGTTGGAGCATGTGTTTATCCTGCAAAACGGAGAATATCAGAAATATCTGGTTGAAAAAGCCCGGATTCATAAAGGTATGGGCATATTAGCATTGCGTGAAATAGATAATATGAATGATGCAGAAAGTTTACGGAATCTTTATGTAGAGTTACCTGAAGAACAATTACTTCCCTTGCCGGAAGGACATTTTTATATTTTTCAAATTATAGGTTTAGCGGTTTTCGAAAACGATATATATCTGGGAAAAGTTACTGATGTGCTAAAAACCGGTAGTAATGACGTTTATGTTATTACTAATCCTGAAAATAATAATGTGTTTTACTTACCTGCTTTGAAAGAAGTGGTTAAAAATATAGATATAAGTTCTGGTAAAATGGAAGTTCAGATTCCGCCGGGTCTTTTAGATTAAAGCTGAGGAGAGGACCTATGGAAATTACTATATTTACAATATTTCCTGAAATGTTTCAGGGGCCCTTAAATACGAGCATATTAAAAAAAGCTCAAGAAAAAAATCTCGTTTCCTTTAATATTGTAGATTTTCGCGGTTACTCCCCCTCCAAGCACAAAAATGTTGATGACAGTCCTTTTGGTGGAGGAGCTGGTATGTTACTAAAGCCGGAACCCATATATTACGCCGTGGAAGATGTAATTGGTAACAAAGAGGAATACAGTGGAAAAATTATTTTAATGTCTCCTCAAGGCCAACCTTTTAAGCAAAAATTAGCAAGAAAATTAGCTAATGAAGAAAAGCTGGCTTTTATTTGTGGTCATTACGAAGGCTTCGATGAAAGAATCAGGACTTTAGCGGACTACGAGATTTCTATTGGAGATTATGTTCTTACAGGTGGAGAACTTCCAACGATGGTAGTCATCGATGCTATTGGAAGGATGATCCCCGGAGTATTAGGTGAGCAGGAGTCCTTCTTAACGGACTCTTTTTATGAGGGTTTACTAGAACATCCTCATTATACACGTCCCAGAGAATTTCGGGGCATGACGGTGCCTGACGTATTGCTGTCAGGGAATCATGAAGAAATCAGGCGCTGGAGACGTAAAGAGGCCCTTAAGAGGACTCTAATGAGGCGACCGGAGCTTTTACACAAGACAGAGCTCAGTGAAGAAGATATAAAATTTTTAGCAGAGATAAATGAAGAGGAGCATAATGAACATGACTAGTCGCATTTTTCTTGGATTAGTTCATTACCCTATATACAATAAGAATAAGGAAACTATCACCACTTCTGTAACAAATTTAGATATTCATGATATAGCCAGATGTAGCGCTACATATGATTTGGAACGCTATTACATTATTCATCCGTTACCTACTCAACATCAATTAATCCAAGAAATTATTGGTTATTGGCAGAAAGGTTTTGGAGCTCTTTATAATGCCGATAGAAAAGAAGCCTTTAATTTAGTGAGCTTAAAGGAATCAATAGAAGCAGTGAAAAAGGAGCTTGCTGAAAGTTATTCGGGGGAGACTTACGTGGTGGTAACTGATGCCAAAAAAAATCCCCGTACTATTAACTACAAAAATTTCCGTAACTTCCTTGAGAATGATGAAGAAAAAAATATTTTATTGTTATTTGGAACAGGATGGGGTCTTACCAAGGAAGTTTTAGAAGAAGCGGATTATGTATTAGAACCCATCTATGGCCGGGGAGATTATAACCATCTTTCGGTACGAAGTGCTGTTGCTATTATTTTAGACAGATTATTAGGGGAAAAATGGTGGTAATAAGTTGCCTAAATGAAAGAAAACATGATATAATCGTAAACGGTTAAGTTATGCTTAAAAAAGTAATTTTTTAAGCCTTTGTAGAACGGATGGTCCGCTGTCCTGACCTGAGTGCAGGGCATGAACATCTACGCGGGAAGGAGGTAATATATCATGGATTTAATTAAATCAATTGAGGCTGAACAGCTTCGTGAGGATATTCCTGAATTCAGACCTGGAGATACTGTTCGTATACATGTAAAGGTTGTTGAAGGAAACAGGGAAAGAATCCAGGTTTATGAAGGAGTTGTCATTAAAAGAAGAGGTAGTGGCTTAGCGGAAACTTTTACTGTAAGAAGAATTTCTTATGGCGTAGGGGTTGAACGTTGTTTCCTAATTCACTCACCACGCCTAGCAAAAATAGAAGTAGCTCGTAAAGGTAAAGTCCGCAGAGCAAAACTTTACTATTTACGTAGTAGAAGAGGTAAGGCTGCTAGGATTAAGGAAAGAGTATAATAAGGTGATATATAGTCGTGGTTTTGCTAGAGAAACCCGATTATCATGCTGGTTTGATAAAGGGACTGAATATGTCAGTCCCTTTAAATCTATCTAAAACCGGTGTGGAGGAGTGAGCTTTTTGGAAGAAAAAGAGAAAGCTAAACGTATACTTACAAATTGGAAAAAGGATTTTCTCTATCCTTTAATTACAGCAATTATACTAGTTATATTGCTAAATGCTTTTATTTTACAGTTGTTTTGGATACCTTCACCTTCTATGGAGCCTACCTTGTTAGTAGGGGATAGGATTGTTGTAACTAAATATAGCTATTGGTTTAAAGAGCCACAACGACAAGATATAATTGTATTTAAATATCCAAATGATACATCAATTAACTATGTAAAACGCATTATAGGATTAGCGGGAGAAACTGTTACTATCAAAGATAGTAAAGTTTATATAAATGGAGCTTTATTAGAAGAGGTGTATATACCTCAAGAGCTAAAATATGAAAATTATGGACCTGTTGTAGTTCCTGAAGATAATTATTTGGTGTTAGGAGATAACAGGAGTGGTAGTGAAGATAGTCGGGTCTGGGGATATTTATCCCGGGAATTAATAGTTGGCAAAGTGCAATACCGCTATTGGCCATTATCTCGCCTGGCTCCTCTATAATACCTAATGCCAATATCCTGATTGGTTCAACTAAGGAGGATTTTTTGTGATTAATTGGTTTCCCGGTCATATGGCTAAAACAAAGCGACTAATTGTGGAGAATATAAAATTAGCGGACGTAGTAGTGGAACTCATTGATGCCAGAGTGCCTAACAGTAGCCGCAATCCCCTACTTAATGACATCATTGGAGAGAAGCCGCGTTTAGTTATCTTGACAAAAGAAGATCTGGCTGATAAGAATGCTACTGCTCTTTGGAAAGAGTATTATAAGCAACAAGGAGCAGCTGCTTTATCCTGTAATTTTTTGCGGGGAAATAAAAATATTAAAAAGGAAATATTGGGTGCCGTGCGCCTACAAGCTAAAGAAATTCTAGAAAAAAGAGCTCGTAAGGGAATTATAAAAAAGAGTGTACGGACTATGGTTGTAGGAATACCTAATGTAGGAAAGTCTACTTTAATAAATTTTTTAGCGGGGAAAACTGCCGCTGAAACAGGAGATAAACCCGGAGTTACTAGAGGTAAACAATGGATTCGACTTGACAAAGATGTAGAATTATTAGATATGCCCGGTATGCTGTGGCCCAAATTAGATGATCAGGAAGTTAGTTGTAAGCTTGCTGCTACAGGGGCCATAAGTGATTTGGTTTTTGATCAGGTGGAACTTGTCTTATGGTTGATTGAATGGCTTTTAACTAATGCTGCGGGAAGTTTAGCTGCAAGATATAAAATTACGGAAAAAGAAAACACCTCTGAAACATTAGCTAATATAGCAAGCAAAAGAGGTTTTTTGCGTTCCGGGGGAGAGTTAGATTTAGAGAAAACTGCTATAATGGTTATTGATGAGTTTAGGGCGGGAAAAATAGGGCATTTTACGTTAGATATGTTGTCCTCCAAGGAAACTAGCGAGGAACAGAATCATGAGTGAAGGATTGAGCACAGCAGAGTTAACAATTTCTCAACTGCGAGAAGTTTTAGCTAGCACGGAAGAGGGCAAAATATTTTCTCTGCTTGATGAAATGAAGGATGACCCGCGCAAAGGTGTACAATTATTAATAACACAGTATCGGAATAAGATAGCCAAGCTTAAAGCAGAAGAAAAACGTTTAAAAAATATGTGGAAAAAGGAAAAAAATTTGTATGATTCGGGTTATAATTATATTGGTGGCTTGGATGAAGCCGGGAGAGGTCCGTTAGCAGGTCCGGTAGTAGCGGCCTGCGTAATACTCCCCCCCTACTGTGAATTACCAGGACTAGATGATTCTAAGAAACTTTCCCCAGAAAAGCGTGAAACCCTAGCCCGGATCATAAAAAATAAAGCTAGAGCCTGGGCGGTAGGAGTAGTAGATCAGCGAGAAATAGACAAAATCAATATTTTACAGGCTACTAAGAAGTCAATGGTAGAAGCAATAAAGGGTTTGCAAATAAAACCTGATTATTTATTAATAGATGCACTAGATATTCCAGTAGATTTTGCTCAAGAGGGAATAATTCATGGTGACAGTATTAGTGCATCTATAGCTGCGGCCTCAATTATTGCCAAAACTTATAGGGATGCAATTATGGATGAAATTGATGTATTGTATCCCCAATATGGTTTTAAAGAACACAAAGGGTATGGAACGGTGCGACATAGGGAAGCCCTTATTCGCTTTGGACCATCTCCCGTCCATCGCAGAAGTTTTTTACACAAATTGAATCAAAATACATAATTGACTTAATTTAAGTAAGGTGAGATTATGGATAGATGTAGCTTAGGTCAACTAGGTGAAGAAATGGCAGCAAACTATTTAACCCAAAAAGGCTTTAAAATAAAGGAAAGAAATTATCGCTGCTTATTGGGGGAAATAGATATTATCGCTGAGGACCAGGGGACTCTTGCTTTTATTGAAGTCAGAAGTAGGAGAGGAACGCACTTCGGTTTACCTCAGGAAACAGTAAATTGGGCTAAACAGCACAAGATAAAAAAAATAGCTAAGCATTATCTGAAAGTAAATAGTATATGGAACAAGAATTGTCGCTTTGATGTGATAGGTATTCTTTTTGATGAAAAGAGTGAAATTAAGTCCATAGAGTTGATCTGTGATGCTTTTTAGTTTAGGAAAGAGGGAAGTGCATGAGATATTTTTATTATTATATAGTTGGAAGATACTTTTTAGGAAATCCTCTCCTTGCTTTTCTGGTAGTATTCATTATTTATGCTATTTTGGATCGGAATTTCATTGGGATTTTGCCGGATTTTCTTTTGCCTTGGAAAAGAAAATGGAGAATAGGAGAATTAAAAAGAGAAATAGCTATAAATCCTTATCAAGGGCGGGCGTTTTATGAAATCGGAGCGTTGGAGGTAGAAAAAGGCAATATGAAGGCTGGAAAGTCCTATTTAGAAAAGGCTAATGAACTAATGCCTGAGCATCCCGATGTTCTTTATTATTTAGGGGTCTGTGAACTTAAAACAGGAGATTTGCATAAAGGGAAAGTAGCTATAGAAAAAGCCTTAGAAATTAATCCCAAAGTGAAATATGGTACCCCATATTTGTATCTAATAGAGTATTATATTAAGCAGGGGCAATATAATGAAAAAGTTGAAGAATACATGAAGAAAATTGCTAGTTATGGGAATCCGGAGATCTTTTATAAACTAGGTATGGTCTATAGCAGAGCGGGACAAAAGGATAAAGCTAAAGAGATGTTTAAGGAAGCCCAAATTAATTTTAAAGCATATCCTTCTTTTTATAAGAAACAGTATCGCTCTTGGGCTTTTCGGGCCAAACTTAGAAGTATTATGTAAAACACTATCAGCGAGGATAAAAGATATCTGATAGGAATAGAGAGGGAGAGGAGTGTTATTGTGAATAAGGAAACAGATACGCCTATACAGACAAGAGATAGTTCCCACAGACGCACTCGCAAGACCCACCAAACCAATAGTACTGCCTCAATAGTGCTTGTTGTGTTTTTATGGTTGGCTCTAGCAGGCGGTGGAGGATTTTTAGCAAAACATTATATAGATTCTTCAATTCAGAAGGTTCAACAAACTAATGTTGCTAGTATAGAGGAATTAAATGAGCGTGTTACTACCTTAGCTCAAGCAGTGAAGGAACTTAATAATATCTTGAACAATACAGATCAAACATTATCTAGTTCAGGAGATATTCAAAAAGAGCTTAACGCTAAAATTCTCTTATTAGACCAGCAATTACAAGCTTTAGAAAAGAGCTTAAAGACGTTGAAGGAGGCACCTAATGCGGGCCGTTAACATATTTTTTGGGTTATTGTTAGCTCCCCTCATCGGTTTAGTCATTGCCCTCGTAATTATGACTGGAGCCTTTAATGCGCTGGCTATACCACTGAATGAAGTTAATGCGTATGTGAGTGTTATGGAAGATGATTATCTGGAGTTACAGGAAGGAGCTAACGCTTTAACAGACGCAGCTAATGATCAGGAAAGTGAGTATCAGGCTCAACAAGAAACTATGGAAAACTTAAGTAACCAGATAAATAAGCATAAAAATATGTCGGATAAGATCTATGATGATAAGATTTTAGCTATGCTGGGGCCTCCTGTTAAAGAATTTTATTCTAAGCGTGTAGAAATAAAGGTATTTAAGTTGGCAGAATTAGGATATCGTGGTTATATTGCCAAACTCAAGCTCTATGATCCTACTGCATTTAAGGTTGTGCTGGGCAAGGATAAATTAGGGGAAAGAGAAACTACTAGTGAAGCTGTAAAAAGAACAGGAGCCATGTTAGGTATTAATGCCGGGGGATTCTATACGGAAACTCGAGATGGAAAGCCATACGGCATACATTTAGGAACGACCATTATAGATGGTAAGATTATTGGAGAATTTAATCCTTATCCGCCGGATATGTTTTTTGCAGGAATAGACAGAAGGGGTAATCTCATTGGTGGGCTCTATGGAGACCGCTTTGCTAAAGAGAAGAATCTGATGAAATTGCAGCCCTGGCAAGGGGTAACTTTTGTTCCGATCCTCATACAAAACGGGAAAAAGCTACCTATACCGGCTAAGTGGAAAACAACTAATCAGCCTCGCACTATAATTGGTGAATATGCCAACGGAGACCTTATCTTGATAGTTGTGGACGGACGCCGCTATAATTGGAGCAGTGGAGTAACCCTAGAAAGGCTTCAGGATAAACTACTAGAGCTGGGAGTAAAAGAAGGATATAACCTTGATGGTGGTGGATCAACTAGTATGGTCTTTAACGGAGAAGTGCTTAACAAACCTTCTGATGGGAAAGAGAGGCCGGTTGTAACAAATATCGTGGTTATGCCTTAAAGGACAAGCTCATATCATTGTACATAAGTAAAAGCCTAATTCGAAAAATCGAATTAGGCTTTTTTAAAATCTTTAAGATTTTTTTAAATTAGAAAAAGATAAATCATGATAAAATTTTAGTTGATTACGTAATTTGTATTACCTACATTCAATAATTTTGGCGTACTTTTTCTTCATCAACCTGTAGTTTTTTCTTATTAAAAAGTAGGTTATATGTATCTTTAAGTGTTTCATGTTGGATTTGTGTTGCATCAAAATTAAATAACTTAAAGGTTATTTGAATACAAGGCCCTATGATAAATGCCGCTAAAAGTGTTCCGATTCCAACCATACCACCAAGTTTCCACCCTACAAGAACTACTAAAATTTCAAGAGTTCCACGGCATACTCCAATGGGCAGCCCCGTTTTTCTAGTAAGGGCAACCATCAAACTGTCCCTGGGACCAGCTCCAAAGCCTGATTCTATATAAAAATAGGTGGCAAAAGAAATTATAACTAATCCTATAAATAACATGATGTTTCCTGTTATAAAATTATTAGCTACCGGTATTATATTAAACCAGAGAATAATATCTAATAATACACCAATAAGTATCATATTTAAAATGGTACCAAGTCCCAGCTTCTCCCCAAGCAATACGGTTAGTATAACAATAACCACTCCTGTTAAAATGGAGGCGGTGCCGATGCTTATTCCGGTAGTTTTGGCCAGCCCAACATGGAAAACATCCCACGAGGCATATCCTATTTGCGCATTTATTGTAACTACAATTGCTAAAGCATATAAAAAAAGCCCCCACAATAGGCGAAGCAGACGAGTATAGTATTGCTTCAAAACAACAACTCCTTTCTAAATTGGGTAATACAAACAGTAGATTCTTAATAAAAGCGTTACCTATATTATAGTTTTAATAATGGGAAAGTCAACAAAATATTGTAAATTGAGGGTAGTCTAACCAACTA
>JAHDSB010000027.1 GCA_018433015.1 Clostridia bacterium
ATTCATATTACACCCTCTTAAAGAAGCACCTCCTCACAGACATCATAACTTTATGCAAAACTAAACACCACCTTTAATTTTGAAAAAGTAACTTCCACATGGAGTATCAAAGAGGATGGAATTTACTTTTTCAAATAAGGATTATCACAGAATAAACACATACACATCTGGTTAATGTTGACAAACAAAGTATTCAGCTATATAATGCTTGTTGCTGCCTTATATTGGGTAGGGGTGCTAGAAGTACGATTGAGTTTTTACTATTTTTCTCCTAAAACATGGTAATGAACCATATGGATAATGGTATTATACATTGTCAGGATGCGGATGCAGTTGCTATTCCGCATTTTTCTATGTTTCGGAGGTTTATATCCAGTAACATTTAGACCTAATAATTTGAATAGTTTATTAACAAAAAATCAGCAAATTGAACGAATGATGAAAATAAAAAATTTTAGGAGGATAGTTCATTAATGGATGTATTTTTAGTCAGCAATTTATTTGAAACGTCTGTCGTATTATATTTACTTGGTGCTATCATATCCCTTGTTTTAATGAAATTGCCTAAACTATGCAACATTATATCAAATTTAATATATATAATTGCAGCAGCTTTTGGAGCTGTTGTTTCAATTATCTATATCCTTTCAGAAAATAGCCCAATAAATATAAGAATATTTGAATCAACGATTCCTTTTATAACAATGAATATGAGAATTGATAAGCTTTCCGCCATATTTTTGCTTGCTTTATCTGTTTTAGTATTATGTGTTTCCGTATATTCTATCGGGTATACTTCCCATTACTATGGGAAAAGAAATGTAGGTCTTTTTAATTTTCTGTATTCTACTTTTATCGTATCCATGATATTTGTCTTGACATCCGCTAACGCTGTTTTCTTCTATATTTCGTGGGAAGCAATGTCTTTGCTTTCTTACTTTTTAGTCATTTTTGAGTCGGAGCATGAAGAAAACCAGAAAGCCGGTACCCTTTATATTATAATGACCCATATTGGTACTGCTTTTTTACTCATAGGATTTATGATTATTTATAGCTATACTAATTCTTTTGATATATTTGTCGGCTCTGCGGCCATACCAGAATTTGCGAAGAACATTGTCTTTATTATGTTTCTAATCGGTTTTGCAACTAAGGCGGGAGCAATTCCAATCCATATCTGGTTGCCTCGAGCTCATCCGGCTGCTCCCAGCAATGTATCTGCGCTAATGTCGGGTATTATGATTAAAACAGCTATTTATGGGCTTGTACGATTTGGGCTTTGTTATTTTGTAACCCCCAATACCTGGTGGGGTATTCTTATCTTATGTATTGGTATTGTTTCCGCTGTCATCGGAGGCGCTTATGCCTTGATGGAGCATAACATCAAGCGTCTTTTAGCGTATTCCAGCGTTGAAAATATTGGTATTATTTTGATTGGCTTAGGAGTGTGCTTTATAGCATTTGCCCAAAATAATCTATTTTTAGGGGAAATGGCACTTGTGGCAGCCCTTTTCCATTCCTTTAATCATACCTTGTTCAAAGGGGGATTGTTTTTAGGCGCAGGGGCCATCCAATATGCAACGCACACAAAAAACATGGAAAAGCTTGGTGGACTGATTAAAACGATGCCAATCACAGCACTATTTATATTATGTTTTTCTCTAGCTGTATCATCAATCGTTCCTTTTAACGGATTTGTAAGTGAATGGCTTACCTACCAAGCTCTTTTTGCAAATATTGCTTGCGGACAAGCAGGAATCAATATTTTATCTATTTTAGCAGTGGCCGCCCTTGGATTGGTAGGGGCCTTAGCTGCCGCTTGTTTTGTCAAACTTTTTGGCATTTCTTTTTTAGGGCGACCGCGGAGTAATCATGCCACAAACGCTAAAGAGGTTCCTATATCAATGAATATAGGAATGGGCCTACTGGCAGCATTATGTCTTGCGGTAGGACTTTTCCCTTTGCCTGTTCTTAAGCTTATTGATAAGGTGGCCTTTAGCTTGGTGGGCAGATCTATTTTGGAACAGTTGCACGGAGGGTTTATAGTAGCGTATTATTCTCTGGATATATCAGGTAGGAGTATCTCTCCTGCGGTAATATTGTTTACTATTGTAGGGGTGATATTACTAGCACTTCTAATTATAAGAATTATTGGTGGGAAATACAGAGAAAGAACATATGGAACTTGGGATTGTGGCTTTGAGGCTCTGAATTCCAGAATGCAGTACAGCGCTAGTGGCTTTTCCAAACCAATAAAAATTGTTTTTAAGATATTGTTTAGGCCTTCGCGAAGAACTGTAGTCACAGGGGATTTACCATACCACCCTGAATCAATAGAGTATACTACCGCATCTGAACCCATTTTTGAAAAGTATATATACAATCCTGCCTGCGTAATAATTGAAAACTTTTCTAGAAGAACGAAGTTCAGAGTGCAAACCGGAAGTATTCACAATTACCTAATTTATATTTTTGTGACTGTTTTAGTCTTAATGATATACAACATGATTGCATAAAAGTTTTGAGGAGAAACGGATATGAGAAATTTGCTTTATATAGTAATTCAGCTACTGGTTATTGTGATGGTTGCACCACTGCTAAACGGCATTATCAAAAAGATCAAGGCGTTTTCGCAGAAAAGAAAGGGTGCGCCAATTTTTCAGATGTATTTTGATTTATACAAGTTGAGCAGAAAAAGCTCGGTAGTTTCGGACGTATCTTCGTGGATTTTTAAAGTAACTCCCTACATAGTTTTTGCTACAGCTGTTGCCGCAGCTCTACTTGTTCCTGTATCTTCCTTGATTGCACCTGAACAAATTCCCGGAGATTTTATAATGCTTGTTTCGATACTTGCCCTGGGTAGATTTTTTATTATGATTACGGCTTTGGATACGGCAAGTACTTTTGGGGGAATGGGGAGTAGCAGAGAGGCTATGATTTCATCTCTTATTGAGCCATCAATTTTAGTTTCACTATTTACAATGGGGCTCGTTACTAAATCAACATCCCTACTTCCGATGATGAATGTAATGAAAGGTATAGGGTTTCCTTTAGCTCATCCGGGTTGTATAACGATTTTTCTGGCTTTATTTACTATTATTATCGCCGAATCGTCCAGAATACCGGTGGATGATCCAGCTACGCATTTGGAATTGACTATGGTACATGAGGCTATGATTTTGGAGTATTCCGGGCGACATCTTGCCTTAATGGAGTATGGAGCCGCTATTAAGCAGCTAACGCTAATTACATTACTGGTAAATATTCTGATACCCCATGACCAGCTTATAGCAATAACGGGTATAGGCGCTGTTGTACTATCCCTGACTATTTATCTGATTAAAGTGATAGGCATTTCCATTATAATTGCAATAGCGGAGGTTAGTACCGTCAAGTTTAAATTGTTCAGCATACCTAATTTGGCAGCAATGTCATTCATATTAGCTTTTCTGGGCTTTTTACAGTATTTTGTTTTGGGAGGATGCTATGTATTGTTTTGATATATTATCGCTGTTAATTTTATTATCGTCATTTGCTTTGATGGCAAATAAAAAGAGCAAATCCTATATAAAATCTTTTCGTATTCAATCATTGTTAATAGCTATTGCAGCTGGCATGATGGGCATAAAGACTATAATTGAAGAGGGACGTTTTGATGTTATGGTGGTTTGCCTGCTTATTATAATTTTGAAAGTTATTTACATACCAAATATTTTAAATAAAACGTACACGAAAGCTAAATATCAGGTTGAAAAAGATTTTATTTTAAATATCCCTATACTTATTCTTGTATGCTGCGGTTTAGTAGTATTTTCCTACTTTTCCTTATCAACTATTGATGGCATTAACGATGGTATGATCAATGTGCAGGTAGTGAATTCAATTTCAGTTATTTTGATTGGACTTTTCTTTATGATTAGCAGAAGAAAGGCTATAGGGCAGATAATAGGGCTTTTGGTTATTGAAAACGGGCTGTTTGTAACAGCAATGTTCTCTACTCAAGGCATGCCTTTCATTGTGGACATTGGTATTTTTGTGGATATGCTTACAGCCGTCATGATCCTGGGCATTATGGTATTTAAAATAAATGAAGAGTTTGAATCTATTAATATTGATAAATTGAACAAATTGAAAGGATAAGACAAAGCGATGGGATTTTTCTTAATGGTCGTAACTATTATAGCTATATTGCTGTTCATTATCTCTAAGAAGAGTAAGATCCAGCATATTATAAGTTTATCAGCAACAGGTCTCCAAATCTTAATTGCGCTGGCTTTAACCCGCGAGGTTATGCTAAGAGGTAGTGTTAATTATTCTTTTTTGGGTGGATTCTTTTATCTTGATTCATTAAGTATTATCGTACTTGATATAGTGCTTCTTATCGGTTTTATGGCAAGTATATTTTCCATTGGTTATATAGAAACGGAAATAAGGCATGGTGTAATTGATTCAAATAAGCTAAGGCTCTATTATATTTTGATGCATTCCTTCTTGTTTACCATGGTGTTTGCTTTAACGGTGAAAAACATGGGAATTATGTGGATTGCCATTGAGGCTACCACATTAGCTTCAGCGTTTTTGGTCGGTTTTTATAACAATAAACATTCACTTGAAGCAGCTTGGAAATATGTGATAATTTGTTCTGTAGGAATTGCCATTGCTATGCTTGGCATCACATTTTTACACCTTTCGTCTATAGGTGTATTGGAAAATGCCCAGTTTTTAGATTGGGTAGCATTATATAATAACGCGGAATCTTTAAAAAGCCCTATAGTAAAACTGGCGTTTATTTTTGTTTTAGTAGGCTTTGGAACGAAGGCCGGTCTTGCTCCGATGCATACCTGGCTGCCTGACGCCCATAGCCAAGCACCTTCGCCAATCAGTGCGCTACTTTCCGGTGTTTTGCTAAATAGCGCGATGTACGGAATTATTCGTACAGTAGCAATTGTGAATCGCAATTTAGGCAGCAGTATTTATACGGGCCGGCTATTAATTGTTTTAGGGCTTCTGTCTATGCTTACTGCGGCAATATTTATACTGACGCAAAAGGATTATAAAAGGTTGCTGGCTTATTCCAGCATAGAGCACATGGGCATAATTGCTATTGCTGTAGGCATTTTTACCCCACTGTCTATTTTTGGAGCATTGTTACATATAATCAATCATTCCCTTACCAAGTCCATGCTATTTTTAGCTACCGGTAATATACTGCAAAAATATAACACAAAACAGATTTCGAAAATCAAAGGTATCTTTAAATTGTTACCCGTTTCGGGGATGGTGTTTTTCCTTGGGCTGTTTGCTATAGCGGGTATGCCACCTTTCAGCATTTTTGCCAGTGAGTTTAGCATTATTGTATCCATATTTAGTGCTAAAAAGTTTTTGGTCGGGGGGGCTTTTGTTATTTTAATAGCAATTATATTTGCTGGAATTGCAGTTTCTTTATTTAAAATGTTTTATGTTAATAATCAGCAGGAGAATTTACAGCGGGGTGAAACCAATATTGCCGGTACGGCAGTCATAGTGGTCCTGCTGGGGATCATAACTATAACCGGGTTGGATATCCCTAATGGTCTAAACGACCTGATTACCCAAGCGCAGAGCATTATTATTGGAGCGTAGAATGGAGAGCAAAATGGTGATTTTAGCTGAGTTGAAAAATAAGCTTACAGAAGAATTTTCTGAAGATATCTATAAAAGAGCTGAAAAGAGCAATGAACTTTATCTGGAGGTTAATCCTGATAAAATCGTGGAAATATGTACTTATATCAACATTGAGCAGGGCTATCCTCTTATTTCAATGTTTGCCAATGATGAGCAGAGTTTCTGTGATAAGTATGCAGTATATTATGTATTTGCAGATAGGGAGCGAGGAGTGCTCCTGATTATTAAAACCCTGGTCGATCCTCAGGAAATGAAAATCCGCTCTATTACTGAAAAAGTTCATGCCGCCGCCCTGTATGAAAGGGAAATAAATGACTTGTTTGGTATCGTTCCAACAGGGCACCCCAATCCAAAAAGGCTGGTTTTTCATAGTAACTGGCCCAAAGAAGAATTTCCTTTGCGCAAGGAATTTGATTTAAAGCAAAAGCTGGATTTTGCACAAGAGGAAATTAATTTCCAAAAAGTCACGGGTGAGGGGGTTTATGAAATCCCTGTCGGCCCTGTACATGCAGGTATAATTGAGCCGGGGCATTTTAGATTTAGCGTAGCGGGAGAACCTGTTATAAATCTTGAAGCCCAACTATATTATGTACATAAAGGCATAGAGAAGATGTGTGAGGGTCAGAGTATTGAAAAATGCCTTTATGTGTCGGAGCGTATATCAGGAGATGAAACCTTTGCCAACTCCCTTGCCTACTGTGAGGCTATTGAAAAAATTGCCGAGGTACAGATCTCTTACCGGGCTAAATACACAAGAGTGGTCTTTGCGGAGCTTGAAAGGTTAACCAGTCACTTAGGTGATTTAGGAGGGCTTTGTCTTGATGCGGCCTATGGCTTTGCCACCTTTCAGTTTAGAATGATGAGAGGGTGGGCATATGGGATTGCTGATGAACTGTGCGGTATGCGGTTTTTGAGAAGTGTCAACAAGCTTGGCGGAGTAAGAAAGGATTTTGTTGAAGGGAAAGAAGCCAAACTTATTGCAGAACTGAAAAAAATTAAAACAGAACTTGATGATACTGTTAAAATTATCAAAGCAAAATCAATGTTTATAGATAGGGTGGAAAACACAGGTATACTTCAAAATAAGATTGCTTCAGATTTGAATGCCGTTGGTCCCGCCGGGCGCGCATCAGGCCTATACTTCGATGTGAGAAAAACATTTCCTTATGAAGCTTATGACAAGTTGGAATTTGATATACCTAAGCATTATAACGGCGATATTAGTTGCAGGATGAATACAAAAATTGAAGAGTGTTTTCAAGCAATAGAGCTGATGATTCAAGCCCTTGAAACAATGCCGGATGGTAAAATTTTTGTGCCTTTAAATTGCGTAAAACCATACCGTTTTGCCTTCGGTTTAACAGAGGCACCTCGGGGTGAGAATATTCACTGGGTAATGACAGGTAAGAACAATACAATTTTTCGGTATAAGATCAGAACACCTTCCTTTTGTAACTGGCCTGCACTATGCCATGCTGTAAAGGGAAATATTGTGCCTGACTTTCCCCTTATTAATAAAAGCTTTAACTTATCGTATGCCGGAAATGATCTATAGAATCGAGTTGCCTTGATTTTAGGACAAATGGGATGGTGAATATGTTTAGTGTTGTAAAAAAACTAATAGAATATCCAAGGCTCACGAAGGATTACCCTAAAGAGCCTTTAGATTCCAGCCAAATAATTGGTATGCCGAAAATTGATTTGAGTAAATGTAATAGATGCGGGGAATGTGTTTCACGCTGTCCATCCAGCGCAATTGTGCTGGATAAAGCTTTAGATAATATAGGCATAAATTATGACCAGTGTATATTCTGTACCTTGTGCGAAGAAGTATGCCCGTCGGGAGCGGCTAAAATGACAAATCAGTTTGAGTCTGCCGAAAAGGATAAAAACAAGCTTAGAATGAATACAACGGTAATTGAAGAAAAAGATATATCTGCTGTAGATTATGGAATAATATGCAATGAACTGAAGGTTAATATAAAAAAAATATTTGGCAGAAGCCTGCAAATCAGGGAAGTAGATGCCGGTTCCTGTAATGGCTGCGATTACGAAATAAACGCCTTAAATAATCCTGTTAATGATATTGAAAGGCTGGGTATTAATTTTGTAGCTTCTCCAAGACATGCCGATATGCTGCTTGTTACGGGCCCTGTGACGCGAAATATGCAGCTTGCACTTGTTAAAACCTATAATGCTACTCCCGACCCTAAACTTGTTGTTGCGGTTGGGGCCTGCGCGTGTAGTGGAGGGATTTTTAGGGATACGTATGCTGCCGGTAACGGTATTGATAGTATTGTGCCTGTTGATGTCTATATTCCGGGCTGTCCGCCCAGACCTCAGGCCATTATTTGGGGGATTTTGAAAGCCTTGGATAGGATCAAATAATGGAGTTTTAAATTAAAGAATAAAAACAAGCCAATTCTTTTACCATTTAAGGTTGTAAAAGAATTGGCTTTGTTATATTTACAGGAATTAAGCAGTACTTAATTATTCATTGAAGATAGGTACCAGTAGCAGTGGCAGCTATCATTCAATTTTTCTCCGGGCTTTTTATCATTAAGGAACCTGATACTAGCGTAATTAAACTTATTAATAAACCTACATAGAGAGGATCAATGGATTTCCAACCCCAAATAGACCAGAAGATTGTGGCACAGGGAGCTAAAGCAATGGCCAGTGTACCGGCCTGGGGTTTAACGAAATTTTTACCAAAAATCAAGAATAAGAGAGGTAAGCAAATGGCAGAACCTCTCAATCCCATGGAGAGAAAAGTCCATTGTAAAATTAAGGAGTTTAAGTTATTAGTAACAAAGAATAAAGTAAAGGCTGATACACAAATTATAACGATACGGGAAAAGAGCAGTAGAGTTTTGTCATCTGCTTGAGGAGCAATAAATTTTTTATAAATATCCTGGCTGAACATGGTGCTAATACCTAAAACTAATCCTGCTGCACAACCTACAGTAGAAATCAAGAGGGTGGCAAGGATTATCCCTCCCAGCCAATCAGGAAGATGATGTAAAACAAAGAGGGGAAGCGCTTCTGAAGGAACTATGTGGGGAAAATAACTTTTCATATATAGTCCCACTAAAACTCCGGCAAAACCTAAAGGGGGGATCAGCAGTCCAGAAATTAGAGCTCCTCGGCGGGAAGCTTGAATATCTTTGCCGGAAAACATAGCTTGCAAGTATGTTTGGGTTGATAATACACCGACTAGCATGGAAAATGCTGCAGCCAAATCTATACTCAAACCCCTGCCGAATAAACTAAACCAAGGATAGGAGGGGAGGTTTGCTTGGAAGCCTGTAAGGCCCCCTTCTAGTTTATAGGCCAGAAGGCCGACTACAATCATGGATATATATAATAGAAAAGTTTTAATAGTACCCACAAAGCCAGTACCCCAAACCCCTCCAAAAATAACATAAGAAATTACTAATAATACAGAAATAAAAGCAGCCCCCAGTGGTGTTATATCAAACATAGCAGTTAGAAGGGCTACAGCAGATAAAACTTGACTAACAATGCTTAAGAAGATACCGATAGAAGAAAAAATACTGGAAAGAACTTGAGATTTATCACCATAAAATTGTGCTAAAAACCCGGGAGCTGTACAAGCATTGGATTGGCGTAATGGTTTAGCAAGAAATAAACCTAATATTATGCAGGCTATACCACCGCCCAAGTTAAACCACCAAGCGCTGAAACCATATTGATAAGCTAATTGAACTGTGCCAACGGTGGAAGAACCTCCTACTAAGGTACCAATGATAATGCCGGCAATTAAAGTGGAGCCTATAGATCTGTTTCCTAGAGCAAAATCACCTGCTGATTTGATACGACGGATAGAGTATATTCCGACAGTTGTAACTAAAAATAAAGTGCAAATAATACTAATAATATGAATATTGCTTAACAAGATTATCACTTCCCGGAGTTTTTCTTCCTTCTTTTCAAATGATATCATTTTTTATAAAAATAGGGAATGTTAAAGGACTTAAACTGCTGACTTGTCAACGGCTTAAGTCCTCTAAATAAATTTGTTAAATTATTCTTCCACTGCTTTATTTAAGTCTGCTACTAGCTTGTCTGCATCAATACCATGACCAGCAGCACCCTGAGCTACATTCTCAAAACGAGCAGCGGCGCAGCCTAAACATCCCATACCATGTTTCATGAAAACTTCGACGGTTTGAGGATATTTTTGAACTATTTCAGTAATAGACATATCCTTTGTGATGGTCAAAGATATTACCTCCTTAACTTGTATATGTTGAAGTATATCAAAACGCGTAAAATTTCTCAATAAGATATAATTAGATATGGATATTATTTCGCTCTTCGTAAAAAAATATTAGTGAAAATAATTGAGAATAATTAGAGGGAGGTAATAAAATGCCCAGAGTAAAATTTTTAAAGTTTGGGGGAGTACGATTTAAGCCTCTTGTTGATACAAAAGTAATTAATTCTTATGTAAATAACCTACCTGAAAACCGCAGAGAAAACATGTATGAAGTAGCCAAGGAATTAGTAGATCACAATATGATCAAAATAATACCTGGTGAAATGAGTTCCACAGAGGATGATTCTTGTTTATAAATAATGTATAATAAATCTAATATGGCTATAAGTCCCCTTGCGGGTTAGGGGACTTATTACCTTTTCCATCTGGAAGGTTTTTAGCAGAAATGTGTAATGAGGAGGAAAATGAATGGTGCGTGGAAAATCCCTGCTAATATTTTTAATTGTTGCAGTATTCGTAGTGTTTAGTGGTTGTAGCAAGAGTAATAATATTCCGGCAGATAGTGGAAGAGAGACTCAACAGTTCCAGGAAGGAAATGAAGAAAGTGATACTAAACAAGGAAATCAAGTCAAGGGTGAGTCGGCTCAGGAAGATGTGGATTTAGCTCAGATCAAGGCTAATGAGGCAGGGAAAGTTATGATATTAATGTATCATGTCATTGGCAGTGATAAAGAAGGGGATTGGAGTCAGACCAGTGAAAATTTTCGTCGCGATCTGCAAATGCTTTATGATCAAGGCTACTCTTTAATTAGTTTAAATGATTTTCTGGCCAATAATATAACGGCTCCAGCGGGGAAAACTCCCCTAGTGTTGACCTTTGATGATGGTACAGAAGGGCATTTCCGCTATTTAGTAGATGGGAAAGGCAATAAAGAAATTGATCCGGATTGCGCAGTAGGAATTCTCTTGAATTTTGCCCAGGAGCATCCTGAATTTGGTCATACGGCAACTTTTTATGTTAATAGTGCACCATTTCGGCAAAAAGACTATTTCAGGGAGAAACTTAATAAATTAGTGGAATTAGGATTTGACATAGGCAATCATACTCTAACCCATGAGTATTTGAATAAAGTGTCAGATGATAAAGTACAGAAAGAATTAGGGGGTTTGGCCAAGTATGTTGCCGATAATGTTCCCGAATATCAAGTGACAACTTTAGCATTGCCCTTTGGACTTTCTCCTAAGAATTATTCGTTGGCTGTAAAAGGTTCTTATAATGACTTTACATATGAGCATAAAGGTATACTTAAGGTAGGGGCCAGACCGGCCTTAAGTCCTATCCGTGAGGATTTTGATCCCTATCGGTTGCCACGGGTCAAAGCTAGCACGGAGGAACTGGGAAAATGGTTAGAATACTTTAAAAACCATCCGGAAGAGCGTTATATAAGTGATGGTAATCCCAATAAAATTGCTGTCCCCCACGATAAAGAACAGCTTGTTGATAAAAGTAAGATGAAAGATAAAGAATTAGTATCATGGTAATATGGTGGAAAAAAGGAGGAATAATTTTATGGTTCAAATAAAGGGTTTAACAGGTATAAGGCCGAAAACAGAAAATGTGGAGAGGGTTACTTGTCCTCCCTATGATGTTATTAAAGAGGGGACAAAGTTAGAATCTTTATTACAAGAAAATGAAAATTCTTTATACCATATTACTCTGGGGAAGGAACCTTTAAATGCACTAAAAAGAATGTTTGAAAAAGGTATAGTACAACGTGATGAAGAACCGTGTTTTTATGTATATGAACAGATTTATGGCAATAAAGAGAGAACAGGAGTATTAACAGCTACGAAAGTAAGTGATTATAAGCAAGGTGAAATAATCAGACATGAAAAGACCTTTGACGATAAAGTTCAAGGAAGGCTTAAATTAAGGGGATTAACAGGTTATACTTTTGAACCGGTATTTTTGTTAACTAAATCAAAGATAGGTGAAATCCTTACTTTAATTAAGGATACATACTCTCCAGAGTATCAATTTGTCTCTGACTTTGTCGGCAATTCAGAGCTCCATGGAATTAAAAATAGAATTTTCCGTGTACCGGAAAATAGTAAGGAAGGTTTAGCTCTAAAGCAGAGTATGGGTGAGAATCCTCTTTACATTGCAGATGGACATCACAGATATCATGCTGCCCTTTTAAATCAACAAACCCATTGTTTAGCATATATCTGCGAAGCAAATCAAGCGGAAATACAAGCATATAATCGTGTCATAAATGGCATAGTGGGATTTGCAGAGATAAAGGATAAATTGGATTTAACAGAGATTGAGGAATTTAAAACACCACCTAAACATAGCTTTGCTGTGTATACCAAGACAGGAAGCTACTTATTAAAAGTTAAAGATATTCCCCAGGATGTTGTGGGGAAATTAGACTGTAGTATCTTAGAAAAAGAACTCTATACCCAATTAGGACTTACCCATGATATGATTACAGATCATAGATATTTTGATTATTATCCGGAAGCTGATTTAGATAAAATGAAACACTGTGTTGATTCTGACCAATATGATATCGCTGTGGGGTTACATCCCGTCTCAAGTCAGGAGTTAATGGATGTAGCTGATGCAGGAATAATTGATCCCGATATTGTTATGCCGGAAAAATCCACATTCTTTGCTCCTAAAATTCTTTCCGGAATCTTTATTTATCAGCATACCTTGCGGTAAAGTCGGTTCTATGGGAAAAATGCTAGAAAACAGCTAATTGCTTGTGAAATGAAAATTGCGTAGGATTAGCAATTTAAGGCATAATAAAAAAAGGTTTCTAAAAATGTTTTACACAGAAAAAAAGGGAAAACCGTTGATAATGTAGAAAAACTTATGTAAAAAGAGAACGTTGTAATCGATAGTATGTATACAATGCTGTTCGTTAAAAAAGAAAGTTGTATCAGGCGAGGTGAGACCATGAGGAAGGGTAGAAAAATTATTTTGCGTCAACTGAAAAAAGAAGATGCTGAAACTTTACAAAAATGGTATGTAGATAAAGACTTTCGTTTAGTTTATAATGAATATTCCAGTGTGGATCTGGAAGCTATTAGGAAAGAGATAAGTTCCTTACAGAATGAAATTTTTGATCCTAAGACTGAAAAAGTTGTTTATATGGTGGAAAGGAAACATGATCGTCGTCCTATTGGATTAGCAGGTTTTAGAAATATAGACCGTAAGAACGGGAACGCCGAGTTAGTGCTGGGGATTGGGGAAAAAGATATGCGCTTGGCTGGTTATGGTTTGGATATTTATATTACTTTGCTGGATATTGTTTATGATGAGCTGGGCTTAGAAAAAGCCTATATGCGTATTTATGATAATAATGAACTGGGACTTAAAACTTCAATCAATTTTGGTTTCATTACAGAGGGAAAAATGCGTAAACAATCCTTTGTCGAAGGAAAATATGTGGATTTGTGGATATTGGGACTGTTAAAAGATGAATATGCAGGCTTGTCAATTGTGCCCAGATGGAAGAAGAAATACAAAAAAGATAAATAATTCGTGGGACAGGACATGTTAGATAGATAATTATCTTAATTAAACTATCAGCACCTTTAAGGTGCTTTTTTCTTGCATTTATGAATGATTACTAATTTATTAATGAAGTTATAGAAGCAGGTGGAATTTTAGAATGGCTGAAAAAGCAAAGGTTGTTGTGGAATACAAGGATAAAAGAAATTCGTCGGGCAGAGTTATAGATGGTGTAATATATTTGTCAATATCAAATCAGATTAGCTTAGCTGAAAAAGAGGAACATATTAGAAAATTGACGGATAAATTACAAAGTAAAATAAATTGGGCGAAGAATTATAATTTCAATAATAGTAAAGGGATTGTAAAAACAAATGAAGAATTGAGCCGTCTAGCGCAGACAATTAATACGGCATATTATAATTATCCCTTGAACATGGTAGAGTTTCATAAACAAAATTCTACCTGGGGAACTTGTAGCTTAAAAACAAAAAATATTTATATTTCTAATCGTTTAAAGGGAGCTTCTTTGGATCTTGTTTGGTATGTTTTGGTACATGAAATATGCCATTTGGCAGAACCTAGCCACAACCAGCGCTTTTGGGATCTAGTAAGTAAGGCGTGCCCTACATATAAAGAATGTCGTAAAATGCTGAAAGCATATGGAATGCAGATAAAATAATAAATTACATAGAAAATGAAAAAAATAATCTAGGCAGATATGCCTGGATTTTTTTATTTGGAAAAACAAATACTAACGAAGAAAGAAGGAAAGGAGTGATGTTATGTCTTTTGAAGCAAAAATTAATGAACTAGGTCTAAAATTACCTGACGCACCTCAACCTGTAGCGGCATATGTACCTGCTGTTAAGGTGAATGGCTATGTTTATACTTCAGGTCAAATACCATTTGTAAATGGAGAATTGAAGTATAAAGGAAAAGTAGGAGGGCCATTGAGCGAGGCTGAGGGTTATGAAGCTGCAAAAACGTGCGCTCTTAATTGTCTTAGTGTTATTAAAGCACAGGTGAATTCTTTGGATAACATCGAAAAAATAGTAAAGGTAGTAGGTTTTGTTAATAGTGCCTCAGGTTTTAACAAGCAACCTCAGGTTATTAACGGAGCTTCAGAATTGATCGGGCAGATTTTCGGTGCGGCAGGGCAGCATTCCCGTTCGGCAGTAGGAGTAAGTGAATTGCCTTTAGATGCTGCCGTGGAAGTGGAAATGATTGTAAAAGTAAAAGAATAAAAGGAGGGAGATTTTATGAGCAAATTTAAGTACAAATATCAAATGTATAAACATTTGCATGCAAATATTCCTAACATTTATGCTGAAGCTAAAGAAGCTGCTGAGGAATTGCAGATACCCGCTGAGATTAAAGGTAAATTTGGCTTAACAGGAGCAATTTCAGGTTGTCCGGCTCCCTTAAGGGACGATATCTTAGAAGCTGAAGAACGAGGTTCTAAAGAGGTTATTCCCTTAGCTAAGCTGGTTGATGAAATTAGGGATATCGTAAAAGATGTATACGGTGATGAATGGGATGCTGCTCCTACCAGTACTTGTGAGGCGGCCTTATGGACCACTTTTGATTCCCTTTTCACTCCACCTATGCAGGGCAGAGGCGATAATTATCGGGCTCGCTATATAGCTCCCTATGAAAAACATCTCCATCATCAAGGAGCATACGGACGTCCTTTCCCAGGAAGATTTAAAGATATTTTTGCCGATCGCGGTTCCACTTCAGGTGAATTGGGATTTTATGGGAAAAGACAAAATAATTTAGATACGGTCATTGTTCCTTTAGCTGGTGCTAAGTATGAATGTCACGGGATAAAATATCATCCTGTTCCCTTGTTAGTAGGAGTTGACCCTGATGAATCTATCGATCGTTTAGCAGAGCATGCAGAAATCCATGCTCCTAATTTAACAGGTTTTACATCCCTGGGATATTCTAGTCCCGGTTACGGATATGGTGTCAAGGATGAAAGTGGAGAGCCCCTTTTAAGCAGATATATTGCAGACTTGGCTCATTCCTACGATTTACCTTATGTAGTTGATAATGCTTGGGGACTACCTTTTGTTGGTTATGATCCCACTAAAACCGGTGCAGATGTAGTTGTATATGCTATGGATAAGGCTACCGGATCAGCTACCAGCGGTTTAATAATTGGTCGCGAAGAGCTGATGGTTCCTATACGCAGGGCCCTAGGCATGCATGGTGATCGTTATGGGACTACCGCTTCCTATGGTAAGGCTGCTTATGTAACGTTTGATCCGGGCAAAGAAGCCTTATTAACTCAAATCCAAGCCTTAAAAGTACTAAGAGACAAACCAGAGCTTTTAACAAAACCAGTAGATGATCTATATGAAATAGTTAAGGAAGAGTTCGATAAGATAAATCCTCAGCTCAAAGAGGGAATTATTATCAATAAAGTTTATAACAGTACAGCTGTAGAAGTAAACTATGAAGGAACTTGGGCAAAAAGGGAGCTAGGAATACCTATTTTCTCCATTGAAGATATGTATGCCGGTACAAATATC
This sequence comes from Clostridia bacterium, assembly GCA_018433015.1. Classification (GTDB taxonomy): domain Bacteria; phylum Bacillota; class Peptococcia; order DRI-13; family SV3-B141; genus SV3-B141. Next base: position 15,974 of record JAHDSB010000027.1, read on the forward strand.
TTCCAAACCGGTCTAGGAGCTATGGGCGTAATTCCAACGGTGGCCTATGATGGAAATATTTATATTTCCACGGGACTTGGTACTATAGATGATAAGGGTAATCTCCTAAAGGACGTAGTTCGTTATGGTGTTAAAGCTCTAGTTAAACTAATCGAAATAACATGTAAGTACGCGGATATTATTTAAAGCTGAAAGGAGGTACTGCACAAGCAACCCCCACATTACTTAAACTTAAAGTGCAGTGCCTTGCCATTTAAATATTTATAACCATTAGGAGGCTGGTTATGGTCAAAATTGTCGTGGTAGGTGGTGGATGGGCCGGTGCTGCAGCTAGCATTAATGCAGCTAAAGTAGGAGCCGAGGTGTTATTGCTAGAAAGAACAGACATGTTCTTGGGTACAGGGCTTGTTGGTGGGATAATGCGCAACAATGGACGTTTTGCCGCCACAGAGGAATCTATAGCTCTGGGAGCCGGTGAGCTGTTCGCGGCCGTGGACGAATGTGCTCGACATAAGAATATTGAGTTTCCAGGTCACAAACATGCAACCTTGTATGATGTGGCAAAAATAGAGCCGGCAGTACGGCGTAAAATTGAAGAAGCTAATGTTACATATAAACTGCAGTGTCGCATTAGTGATGTAAAGATGGAGGGAAAAAGCATAAGGGCCGTAGTTGATCAGGATAAAAAGGAATATGAAGGAGATATTTTTATTGAAGCAACAGGTACGGCAGGACCTCAGGGAAACTGTTTAAAATATGGGAATGGTTGTGCCATGTGTATTTATCGTTGCCCTACATTTGGTCCCCGAATTGCCTTAGCGACTAAATGCGGTGTACAAGAATTTATGGGCAAAAAAGCTGATGGTTCAGTAGGGGCTATGAGTGGTTCCTGTAAGTTACACAAAGACTCTCTTTCGCAAGGTATACAGGATGAATTGAATAGCAAAGGGGTAGCGGTTATCCCTATACCGTCTTCATTACAAAAGAAAGGAGCTCTGGAAAGTAAAGCTTGTCAACAGTATGCACTTAAAGAATTTGCTGAAAATATAATCTTGCTTGATACAGGACATGCTAAGTTGATGACTCCTTTTTATCCTTTAGATACTTTACGCAAGATACCGGGCTTTGAAAATGCACGCTTTGAAGATCCTTATGCAGGAGGTATAGGGAATTCTATGCGGTATCTGGCTTTATCACCCAGGGATAATTATTTACAAACCCAAGGGATAGATAATCTCTTTTGCGCCGGAGAGAAAGCAGGATTATTAGTAGGACATACGGAGGCCATTGTTACAGGGAGCCTGGCCGGACATAATGCTGCACGTTTAGGAACAGGAGTTGAACTCTTGGAATTGCCCGATTCTTTAGCGATCGGTGATGCTATTAAGCATGTAAATGAACAAATGAAGAGTGAGACAGGAATTACGAAGAAGTATACCTTTTCGGGATCCGTATATTTTGAAAGAATGAAAGAGTTAGGCCTTTATACGACTAATGTAGATGAAATTAAAGGACGAGTAGATAAGGTAGGCTTAACCGGTATCTATGATAAAAAAATCGTATAATATATTGATATAAGAATCAGCTGAGAGCTGGGATATCTCAGCTGATTTCTCTATGTTGGCAGGGAAAAGATATTAACATAGCGAATAAAAATATAGAAAATATTTTCAGAATATAGTAGTAACAGAAAGAAGGGTTAGACCAATGAGTAGAATAATTGGAATAGCGGGTACAGCTAAAAATACTGGAAAAACTACGGCAACTATGGCGATTATGGAAAAAGTATTTCAAAAAGGTATTAAGCTGGGGCTTACAAGTATAGGTTATGATGGGGAAACCCTCGATAATGTTACAGGCCTACCAAAACCCCGTATCACTATGGAAAAAGGAAATATTGTAGCCATAGCTGATAAATGTATAGAAGCTAGCACTGCTGAGATTGAAATTTTAGAAGTAACTAATGTTCGCTCCGCCTTAGGAAGAATAGTAATAGGAGAAATAAAGGAACCAGGTTTAGTTGTTATAGCAGGACCTAATAAGAGCTCTGAGGTAAGAATAATAAATCAATATCTTCAAAAATACGGATGCCAACTTATAATGGTGGATGGGGCTATTAATAGAATTGCTCCTATGGTAGAAACGGAAGGATTATTGCTGGCCACCGGTGCCTCGCGAACACCTGATATTAACCAATTGGCTGAGGAAACTTATGCATTATCTGAAATCTTAAATATTCCTGTATGGGAGGATAAACAAAAGGTAACCTTCACCGCATCTTCTTTATTAAGTGATTCTATGGTTAAAGATTTATTAGCGCAAATAAAACCTGAAACTGAGGAGATCTTCATAACCGGTGTAATAGGCGTTAATAGCTTTCATACTTTATTTGAATTGGGGAAGGATTGTCTTAAAGATAAGACTTTAGTTTTAACAGATCCCATCAAATTAGTAGTTGCCGGTGATCCTGATAGAGTGTATGAAACCGTTGTTAACCTAGAAAAAAACGGGACTCCTGTGAGAGTGAAAAAAAATATCACACTCCTAGCTATCACAATAAATCCTTTTTATCCCAAATATCGTTTTGTATCAAATGATTATGAACCTGCTTATGTAGATAAGCATCAATTAAAAGAAGTGCTTACTTCTAAATGTAATGTACCTATTGTCAACGTAGTAGAAGAAGGAGTAGACAAGTTATGGGAGTACTTAGGTATTTAGGATTGTGAAAAAGTTAAGCATACTTTATAGTACTTTTTGATATGATAGAAAACGAGAGGAGTATATAGCTCTAAAAATGAAGGGGGAGGGATAAAATGATTTATGATAAAGCCCATGAATTAGCAAAAGCTTTCAAATGTTCGCCGGATTATCGTCAGTACCAGGAGAGCAAGAAAGAGGTAAGTGCAAATAAAGAGAATCTCAAGATATTACAGGAATTCCATACGAAGCAACTAGAAATTCAAACAATGCAGATGCTGGGACAAGAAATACCTGCAGAAAAAATAAAAGAGTATGAAAAGATGGCAGAATTGCTGCAATTAAACCCTAGCGTTAAAACATTTTTGCAAGCAGAATATAGGATAATGCAAACATTTGCTGATGTGCAAAAAATACTGGCGGAAGCCTTAAACTTGGAGTTACCAAAATTCAATGACTAAAGGGAACACCGAAGAGTAGCAGCTTCGGTGTTTTTTCTTGCGAGAAATATAGTATACAGTATAAATGTGATTTGAATAAAAAAAGTTAAAGGAATAAAGGGTTAAATATTGAATATATCATGTTGGCAGATAATCAGCTTAAACAGCTAATTATATATATTCCTGAAATTGGGAGGGTTAATTATGAGTAGAACTGTAGGAACAACGGTGAGAGGAATTAGAGCACCCATTATAAAAGAAGGAGATAATTTAGTAGAAATCGTTGCAAAATCTCTCAAAGATTCCTGGGAAACAGAAAAGTATAATCTTCATGATAAAGATGTTGTGGGTATAACCGAATCTTTAGTAGCAAGGGCTCAAGGTAATTATGTTACCATTGATAATATAGCCGAAGATGTTAATAGAAAATTAGGTGATGAAATAGGGGTAGTTTTACCAATTTTAAGTAGGAATAGGTTTTCCATTATTTTAAAGGGGTTAGCTAGAGGCGTAAAAAAAATGTATTTACTTTTAAGCTATCCTTGTGATGAAGTTGGCAATCATTTAATGGATATAGAAAAAATGGATGAATTGGGAATTAATCCATATACGGATGTTTTGAGCGAAAAAAAATACCGGGAGTTGTTTGGGGCAGTCGTTGCTCATAAATTTACCGGTATTGATTATGTTCAAATGTATAGGGAAATAGCAGAGCAAGAAAAAGCGGAAATCGAGATAATCCTGGCTAATGATCCGCGGGAAATATTGAAGTTTACAAAAAATATTTTAACCGCAGATATTCACACCAGAAAAAGAACCAAGAGAATTTTAAAACAAGCAGGGGCTGAAAAAGTTATTGGTCTTGATGACCTTTGTACAGAACCTTTCAATGGTAGCGGATATAACAAAGATTATGGTTTATTAGGATCGAATAAATCCACGGAGGAACGAATCAAATTATTTCCTCGTAATGGTCAGATATATGTGGACGAAATCCAAAAGAAAATAAAGGATCTTACAGGTAAAGAGATAGAAGTTATGATCTATGGTGATGGTGCATTTAAAGATCCTGTAGGTAAGATATGGGAATTGGCTGATCCTGTAGTATCACCAGCCTATACTTCAGGATTAATAGGTACTCCTAATGAATTAAAATTAAAATACTTTGCTGATAATAAATTTGATGGTCTAGAGAGCCAAGAGATGTGTAAGGCTATGAAAGAATTTATTAGAAATAAGCAGGATGATCTTGTTGGTTCCATGGATTCCCAAGGAACTACCCCTCGCCAGTTAACAGATTTATTGGGAAGTCTTTGTGACTTGACAAGTGGTAGTGGGGATAAAGGTACTCCTATTATTTTAATCCAAGGGTATTTTGATAATTATGCAGTTGAATAAACCTTTTAGAAGATCCACTAAGGATAATATAAAACAAGGGTTAAGATATTAGCCCTTGTTTTTATATGAAAAAGAGTAATTAGCTTCTGGTTTCAGCAATTAATAGGTGAAAAGTAGATAGAGCAGTGGTAAGGTAAAAAGAGCAAGAAGGTTGGAGAGAGAAACTCCTAAGGCTGCAAATTGAGGATCGGAATTATAGTTTTGGGCGAATATAGCCGTTGTTGGGGCAGAAGGCATTCCAGCCAGTAATACAGCTGTTGTTAACACTAGAGGATTTAGGGACAGATATTTTAAAGGGAAAAATAGTAAAGGTATTAAGAGTAATTTTAAAGCTGCGGCTGACCAAAGAAACCAATTTTTTAAGAGGGCTGCAATATTTTTTAAAGATAGATTGGCAATGAGGCTGCCAATTAGGAGCAAGGAAAGGGGTGTTGTAGGAGAACCTACATTAGATAACAATTTGACTAGAGGCCAGGGCAATTCAAGGGGTAGAAAGAAGAGAACTAAGCCTATAAAGGTAGCTAGGAGTCCGGGATTGAGTAGAAGTGATTTCCCCATACTGTATTTACATTCACTAAATTTATCTCCGGCCATCAAATATATGCCATATGTCCAAATTAACACAAGAAAGGGTAGATTATAAATGGATGTCAGCATAATCCCTGTTTCTTTGTACAAAGAATAGATAAGGGCAAATCCTAAAAAACCTTGATTGCCGAAAATAATTAAACTTTGATAAACCTTATTTTGCTTATTAGATAAAGTATTATGGTTTGCTAATATAGAAGAGATAATGATTGCTATCCCTAAGTTGAAGGAAGATAAAATTATTAAAAGAATTAGGTCGGTTAAAATAATTTTTGTACTGGGAGAGTTTAAAGAATAGATGATTAAGGATGGAAGAGTAATATTAAGGATAAGTTGAGTTACTGCTTCATCAAAAGATCTATTTATTAAATTTATTCTCTTAGCTCCATACCCTATAATTGCAATACAGTAAAGGATCAGCAGCTCTTGAAAAAAATTATTCATAGCAGTCACTCCCTATCTCACTTTAATTTATGGAAAGTAGTAGAGAAAAGTGATAAAATACTATTTATCCTGTATATTAGAGATGTTATTATGTATAAGGATTAACACTACTAAGGGAAAAGGTGATTTAATGCCCGGACAAAACGAATATTGTCTTAATATAAATGATAAAGAAATAATCCTGATTGGAACTGCCCATATCTCTAAAAAGAGCGCGGAGGAAGTAAAAGCAGTAATAGAGCGAGAGCAGCCTGATTCGGTATGCATAGAGTTATGCCCGGCCCGTTATCAATCCATCTCAGATAAGGATAAATGGAAAAAAACAGATATAATTAAAATTATTAAAGAAAAAAAAGCCTTGCTTATGCTGGCTAATTTGGTCCTATCTTCTTATCAGAAGAGAATGGCTAAAAAATTTGGTATTCAGGCTGGACAGGAAATGATTCAAGGGATAGAGTCTGCTCGAGAAGTCGGAGCACAACTAGTATTAGCTGATAGAAACATTCAGACAACATTTTCTCGTATTTGGCGCAGCATTGGTCTAGGGAGTAAAATGCGCTTGTTTTTTCAACTTGTTCTAAGTGTCTTTAGTGGCGATGACGTAAGCGAAGAAGATATAGAAAAGCTAAAGTCCTCAGATATGTTAAGCTCTGCCCTCAATGAAATCGCTACAGCATTTCCTGAATTAAAGAGTGTTTTGGTTGATGAAAGAGATAAATATTTAGCACAAAAAATCAAAGAAGCCCCGGGAAAAAAGATTGTGGCAGTTTTAGGGGCCGGTCATATACCGGGAATAACAAGGGAGATATATCGAGAACAAGATTTAAAAAAGCTAACAGAAGTACCACCAGCTTCTAAGGTGGGTAAAATTATTTTATGGGGCATTCCGCTCCTGGTGATAGCTTTAATTATTTCTACTTTTTCTGTTGATAGACAAGCCGGGTTAGCTCAGATTGAAAGTTGGATATTGTGGAACGGTACGCTGGCGGCATTAGGAACTTTGTTGGCCTGGGGACACCCTTTATCAATAGCTACAGCTTTTGTTGCAGCGCCTATCAGCTCTTTGAATCCTTTACTTGCTGCCGGCTGGTTTGCAGGTTTAAGTGAAGCCTTTATGAAGAAGCCTAATGTAGAAGATTTTGAAAATCTGCCTGATGATATAACATCTTTTGGTGGGTTCTGGAGAAATAAAGTTACTCATATTCTTCTTGTAGTTGCCCTTGCTAATTTGGGAAGTATGTTTGGCACTATGTTTGGCGGCGCTGATATCATTAGAATGTTTCTTGAAACTCTTTTTCATTAAAGAATAATAAGAGCCTGAATTTACCAATATAATAAAAACATAAAAATATATCACTAAAAAACAGAGAATTGTATAAAAAATAAAATTATTGACATATATATTTAGATATGGTAAATTAAAAATACAAAAGGGGAGTAGCAATAATCAGAGTGGTGACAACACGGCCTAAAGCCCGCTTCTCTGACGGAATGACTACCGTGCGAGACCTTTGTATGAAATTGGATTTTCATGCAAAGGTTTTTTGTTTCTGTAAATTGTGCGAAAATTAATGTTTAAAAATATACATAATGTTAAGAAATGAAAAAAATCTGAAATTATTAAAAGTTAGAGCTATACGTAATAAAATATATATATTTATTTTATAATAAATATATTTTAAATATATGTTAGATGTTTAACAAAACACTAATTAATACATCTTAATAAATAAGGAGGTCGATGGAATAGATGGACAGCAAAACATGGTATCAACTAAACGCTGAAGAAACCAGCAAAGAGCTTAAAACAAGTCTCGAAAATGGCTTAAACAAAGAACAAGCTGAGGAAAGATTCCAGAAATATGGCCCTAATGAATTAATTCGTAAAGAAGGCCCCTCGTTTATAGAAATGTTTATTAGCCAATTTAAAGATTTTCTTATTTTAATATTAATAGCTGCCAGTATTTTATCAATTATAGTAGGGGAAGTTACGGATTCTATAGTTATTATTGCTATTGTAATAATTAATTCCGCCTTAGGTGTATTTCAGGAATATAGAGCCAGTAAAGCTATGGAAGCTTTAAAGAAAATGACTGCACCCCATGCTAAAGTAATACGGAATGGCGAGCAACTTACCGTATCTGCAGCAGAACTTGTACCGGGAGATCTTGTACTTTTAGAAACAGGAGATTATATCCCCGCAGACGTTCGTATAATAGAATCGGTTAACTTAAAAGTCGAAGAAGCTGCTTTAACTGGGGAATCAGTACCTGTTGATAAGCATGCTGATGTAACGTTGGAAGGCGATGTAGGTATAGGCGACCAAACAAACTGTGGATTTATGAGTACCATTGTTACATATGGCCGCGGTAAGGGATTAGTAACTGCCACGGGCATGAATACGGTAATCGGTAAAATTGCGGAAATGCTTCAGTCGGTAGAAGAAGAAGAAACACCTCTACAAAGAAAATTGGCTGAATTTGGTAAATATTTAGGTGTTGTTTGTTTAGTTGTATGTGCTATAGTTTTTGGTCTTGGAATTATAAGGGGAGAACCCATTATTAGTATGTTTATGACTGCTGTAAGTTTAGCAGTTGCCGCAATACCGGAAGGCCTACCGGCAGTAGTAACTATCGTTCTAGCTTTAGGAATGCAACGTATGGTAAAACAAAATGCTATCGTGAAAAAACTACATGCCGTTGAATCTTTAGGAAGTACAACAGTTATTTGTTCAGATAAGACAGGCACCCTTACCCAAAACCAGATGACTGCAGTGAAGCTTTATTCGGCAGGCAAAGTATATGATGTATCTGGGGAAGGGTATTGCCCAGAGGGTGGATGTAGTGTTAATGGAGATAAGGTTAACGTAGAGAATGACCAGGTTTTATCCCAGCTTTTAAGGATAGCTGCCCTATGCAATGACAGCAAATTGGAATATGATAAAGAAGAAAATGTATGGAATATGCTGGGTGATCCTACTGAGGGAGCTCTAGTAGTAGCTGCAGCAAAAGTTGGTTTTACTAAAGAAAAGGTTAATACTGAATACCCCAGATTGCAGGAAATACCTTTTGATTCAAAACGTAAGCTAATGACTACTTTCCATAAATCTCCTGAAAACGCATACTTTGCCTTTACAAAAGGTGCTCCTGATATTTTAGTAGGATTATGTAACAGAATACAACGAGCAAATGGTGATATTGAGCCTATCACGGAAGCTGATGTTAAAGAAATTATGGATAATAATGCAGCTTTAGCTGGCCAGGCCTTACGTGTATTAGCTTTGGGTTATAAACCTGTTGACGAAATACCGGAACAACCTACACCGGAAGAAACAGAAAAAGAATTGATCTTTAGTGGGCTTGTGGGTATGATTGACAGACCACGTCCTGAAGCTATAGATGCTATTAAAGTATGTAAAAAAGCCGGCATTAGAGTTGTTATGATTACTGGCGACTATAAGGATACTGCTGCTGCTGTAGCAGAAGAATTAGGGATAATAGAAACAAAAGAAGCTGTTATAACGGGAACTGAATTGAACCAGATGTCAGATGAAGAATTAGTTGAAGTCGCTAAAACCACTAATGTTTTTGCGAGGGTATCTCCTGAACATAAAGTAAAAATAGTAGATGCCATCAAGAAAGACGGTGGAGTCGTTTCTATGACAGGGGATGGTGTTAATGATGCGCCTGCTTTGAAACGTGCTGACATTGGTGTGGCAATGGGTATAACAGGTACTGACGTAGCAAAAGAAACAGCTGAAATGGTTCTGACAGATGATAACTTTGCCAGTATCGTATCTGCAGTTGAAGAAGGCAGGGTAATTTATAGTAACATTAGAAAGTTTGTGTACTTCTTACTTTCTTGTAACGTGGCAGAAATTCTTATCATTTTCTTAGCCATGCTCTTTGGTTGGCCCATTCCGTTATTGCCGATTCAATTACTGTGGTTAAATTTAGTTACTGATGCCTTCCCGGCCTTAGCTTTAGGCATGGAAAAAAGAGAACCCAATATCATGGATTTGCCCCCGCGCGATCCTAATGAACCTATCATAGATAGAATTATGAAACAGATGATCACTATTCAAAGTGTAGTAGATACTATTGCAGTATTAGGTTCCTTCTATTTTGCTTATACCACATATAATGATGTGGATATGGCGAGAACATATGCTTTTGTTACCCTCATTATGGCGGAACTCTTAAGGGCATATACGGCTCGTTCGGAAAAATATACTCTTTGGGAAATTGGAATATTCTCCAACCGCTATATGAATATGGCTACCCTCTTTTCCTTCTCGCTGCTCTTACTGGTAATGTTAGTACCAAGTTTGCAAGAAATCTTTAAAACTTCTACCTTGCATTTTAAAGATTGGGATTTAATCATTATCTTTGCATCCTTGCCTTTGATATTTGGTGAATTGAACAAGGTAGTTAGAAGAAAATTGCATAAATGGTAAGAGGTTGAAGGCATGAAATAGAGACGACAACTATTGGATAATAAAATCAATAGTTGTCGTTTTTTTTGTGTAAAAGCTAGTTTTTTTATAGAGAGTTTAGAAATTAAAAGGGAATTACTTAAAATGTATAGAATAATAACAAAAATGGAATAAATAACTATTTAATAAAGATATTGCTTATTATATTAACCTTTTTGTAATTAAAGAAAAATTACAAAAAAGGAGGATATCATGGAGTTTGATGAAGTTACCAAGAAAAGAGTAGAGAAAGTACTAAAGAAGTATTGTCAAGAAAGAGTACCAGCGGCCTGGAGATATAAAATAAAACTGAAATACAGCATTAGCGGTCAATACATAACACTTATGGAAGAAAGGCTTTTATTTAGAAATAAAATTAAGCGAATGAATAATTTTATTGCCCAGTTTCGTTACGACAATGAAAGTGGTAAATGGACCTTATATTGGAGAAGAAGTAATGAACAATGGGATTTATATACGGAAGCAGCTCCTTCCTTGAATTTATTTGACTTGCTGGAGGAAATGGATAAAGATCCTTTAGGGATATTTTGGGATTAGAATAGTTAATTAAGGAGGTGTTCTCTTGATTATTAATAAAGAAAAAAAGGTAATGGCGTTACTGCATCAGGATTTTGAAGATTTAGAATTATGGTATCCTGTATTAAGATTGAGGGAAGAAGGAGTCACAGTCCATTTGGTAGGAGAACAGGCGGGTAAAAATTATCTTGGAAAGTACGGTGTGCCGGCCCTGGCTGATTATGGTTTTAATGATGTATCTCCGGACGATTATGATGGACTACTGGTGCCGGGAGGATGGGCCCCTGATAAATTAAGACGTATCCCGGAAGTTTTAAAGATAGTAGAAGAGATGAACGAATTAGGTAAACCTATAGGGCAAATATGTCATGCAGGGTGGGTTTTAATTTCTGCCCGGATTTTAAAGGGAAAAAAAGTCACTAGTACACCAGGGATAAAAGATGATATGGAAAATGCAGGTGCTATTTGGCTTGATGAACCTGTAGTAGTTGCTGGAAATATTATTTCCAGCAGGCGTCCTCCTGACTTACCTCAATATATGAAAGCTTATGTGGAAATTTTGACTAAGTAGAGGGATAAATAAGTTTTTTGCTAGAATCTTTGATATAATGAAATAAATATATAGCTGGAGAAATGGATCAACCATATTAGTAGCAATGAGGAGGAGAAAAATGGGAGAATTATTGAGATCAAATACTATCATTTTTGTTTTGGTAGTGGTAGCGATCTTCCTAATTTTGAGCGTAAAAATGTATCGAGAAAGTGGTAACGTTTCACACAGTATTCTTGGTTTATTACTGTTATCAATAATTATATCCCTAGCTTTGGGCATTAATTATGTTGCAGCTCTAACTGGAGGACAAGATGGAATTGCTATAGAGAATAAAATAGCTTATTTAATAATAGGGGAACAAGGATGTAGTTTGGAACTGTTTCGCCTTTATTTCCATACTGCTTTAATTAGTAATGTTATTTTCTTGCTCATATATATAGCTTCTTTGTTTATGAAAAAAGGTTCTACAGGCGGTAGAATCCGAGAGATTAAGTTTTAAAACACGGATAAAAATAAAAACTAAAGGATGGGTTAATTCCCATCCTTTAGTTTTTATCTAGTATAAAATTTAATTAGCAAATTCGTTTGATTTCCTGAACTGCTTTAACGTCTAAAATTTTTGTTACTTCTACCAGGAGTTTTACGGTATTTACATAATCATCATAGTGCATAATAGCATAGTGGCTATGAATGTAACGAGTAGGAATACTTATAACTACTGAAGGTACACCCGGTCCTGTCTTATGAACTGCACCTCCATCGGTTCCGCCACCCATCATGGTGTTAAATTGAAGAGGTATATTCTCTTTTTTGGCGGTATCAATTACAAAATTTCTCAAGGTTCTATTCCCTATCATAGAAGCATCGGCTAGTGTAAGTACAGGACCTTCCCCTAGTTTTACTTCTGGTTCTTCCTTTTCTAAACCGGGAACATCTGTAGCAATGGTAACATCCACAGTAAGACAAACATCAGGCTCAATAGCATGGGCTGCAGTGGTAGCTCCTCTTAAACCAACTTCCTCTTGAACAGTACCTACCCCATATATTGTATTGGGATGCTCGATATTTTGTAAGGCCTTAATTACGTCAATGAACAAGCAACAACCGGCCCGGTTATCTAAGGCTTTAGACATGATCATTTTTGAATTGTTTAAGACATGAAAAGTACTATCGGGAATAATAGGATCACCTAATTGAATCCCCATGATGTCTTGAGCTTCTTCCTTATCCTTGGCCCCAACATCAATAAACATGGTTTTCTTTTCAATAACCTTATCCTTATCTTTAGCAGATAGAAGGTGAGGAGGGGTAGAGCCAATAACCCCCTGGACATTGCCTTTAGCTGTCTTAATAATGACTTTTTGTGCTAAAAGTACTTGATCCCACCAACCTCCTAGAGGAATAAATTTAATAAATCCATTCTTAGTAATACTGTTAACCATAAAACCTACTTCATCCATATGACCCGGGATCATGATTTTAGGACTATCCAGCAGACCTCTTTTTTTACAAATTAAACTTCCTAAATTATCCTGGCTAAATTCAGCTTTGTTTTCTAAGTGCTTTATAATAATATTTTTAATATCTCCTTCGAAACCTGAAGGACCTTGAGCTAGGCATAATTCTTTTAACATTTCTAACCGACTGTTCATAACTGCCTCCTTAAGATATGTAGTAGTAATAATAGAATATAGATTAATTATAGCTTAAATGGAGAAAATCGCCAAAATATATGCCTTGTAATATTTGAATTTCTAATTTAAAATAGTAATGATAGCTATTAAACGTTGGTGATGAAAATGTCTAAAAAACACAGAATGACAAAACAAAAAAGAATAATCATGGAAATTTTACGTGGTACTACGTCCCATCCCACGGCAGACTGGGTTTATGAGCAAGCGAGAAAACAGATTCCTGATATTAGTTTAGGAACAGTTTACCGTAACCTTAATAACTTAAAGGAAATGGGAGAAATCATGGAATTGTGTTACGGCAGCTCTTTTAGTCGCTATGATGGGAATCCCGAGAACCACTATCATTTCCACTGCCTGGAATGTGGAAGAGTCCTGGATTTAGATATGCCTATAAACAGAGATCTGGAGAAACAAGTCGAAGAATCGTCTGGGCATAAAGTAGAAAGACATCGTTTGGAATTTTATGGTGTGTGTTGTGAGTGTAATAAGAAAAAGCAAAAACAGGAATGAATAGTCAAAAGAGAACTGCTGGAGAGCTGGCAAAGTGTCAGCTCTCCTCATTTTGATAATATAAGGAGTTTAAGATGGATATAAAATTTCCAGTGCTAATAGAAGGCATATTAATCAAGCGGCTAAATCGTTTTTTAGCAGAAATTAAAGTACATGATAAAATTGCTTTAGCTCATGTGCCCAATTCTGGTAGAATGCAGGAATTGCTGGTACCCGGTGCCCGGTTGATGTTAGCTCCTCATAACAAAGCTTATAGAAAAACCGCTTATGATATACTGTTAGTAGATACAACAGCAGGCTGGGTAGCTATAGATTCTCGTTTGCCCAACAATATCTTAGATGTAGTTTTAGCTAAAAAAAAGATAAAGTATTTTCAAGATATAGTTGCTTGGAAAAGAGAAGTCACATACAAAAAAAGTCGGTTTGATTTTTGTTTAGAAAACAAGAGTGGGAAAATATGGGTAGAAAATAAATCTGTTAATTTAGTAATTGATGGTGAAGCAAGATTTCCTGATGCACCTACCGCACGGGGAACACGACATATAAAGGAACTAATAGAATTGAAAAAAGCAGGTTTTCGTAGTGTTATTCTGTTTATAGTTTTACGTGAGGATGCTGAGCAATTTACTCCTAATTGGCAGACAGATCCGGAATTTAGTCAAGCTTTGGTTTTAGCACAGCAAAATAATGTAGAATCATATGCCTTTAAGTGTTGCGTAAACAGACAGGGCATCACCTGGGGTCAAGAGATACCTATTCTTCTAAAAGAATAAAGTGCACATATACCTCTGTCTAAGATGGCAAAAAAATATATACTATCACTAGATAAAATGCTAAAATTATTCACGAGCCAAAGTAAGGTGGTGATGAGGTGTGAAAGTATATGCTCTTGTTGGTAAGAGTGGAACTGGTAAAAGTCATAGGGCCATGGTAGTAGCTTACGAACATGGCATCAATACACTAATTGATGATGGTCTACTTATTAAAGATGGATGCAAACTAGCAGGTAAATCTGCAAAGCGCGAAGCTACATCATTGCAAGCTGTTAAGAGAGCTATCTTCCTAGATCCTCAACACGTTCAAGAAGTACGTAAATGTATAGAACGGGAAAATCCTCCACGTATTTTGATTTTAGGTACATCTTTGCGAATGGTTGAACGCATTGCTAAAGCTTTGTCTTTACCTGCTCCCTGTAAAGTTATTTATATTGAGGACGTTGCTACAGAAAAAGAAATTGAATTAGCCCATGATCTGAGGACAAATCATGGAATGCATGTCATACCTGTACCTACTGTTGAAGTAAAAAAAGATTTCCCCGGTTATTTGGTAGATCCGCTAAAATATTTTTTTGTAAAAAAGAATCGTCGTAGAATAGGTGAAAAATCTATTATTCGACCCAAATTTAGTATGATTGGTAAATTACTAATTTCGGAGCACGCTGTTTCTCAGATAACGTCTTATGTGGTCTTGCGTATCCCGGAAGTTATACAGGTAAACAGAATATATGTCAAAATGATAGAAGACGGTGTTAAAGTTCAGCTGGAAATAACAGGCCGCTATGGTGACTATTTGCCTGATGTAGGTAAAACTGTCTATGAAAATGTGCACAATGCCCTAGAAAATTTAACTGGCCTTGTAGTATATGGTGTAAAAGTAGTATTTAAGTCTTTAAAACATTAGGATAGCATTGAGTTAAGATGTTTGCATAAAAGGAGGGTTGCGTTTTGCCACAAGATAATTTCGCCTCGTGGCTAATGGAAAGTGGACAAGTGACTGTTCCTTGTAGGTTATTAGAGGTTCTTGATGTATTAAATATATCAGCAGAAAATTTAGGGTATTTGGTTTTAGCCATGGCTCGAAGTCAAAGGTGCCACAATATAACAGATTTGTCGAAAGATCCTTGGATTAAGTGGAGCATAGCTGAGGGGTGGGCCAAATGGGAAGGAAAGGGAAAAGATAAGCATATAACTTTTGCCCCGGTATGGAATTCCTTATATGATACATGGCAAGAAGGTAAGCAGAAGAAAAATGCCCCTGTTAGGAAACAGGGTGATTTTGACTATAATAAGATTTTAAAATGGTTGGATCAAGTAAGAGGGACTCTTTCAGTTACCCTGAGAGAAAAACAGGTGATTCAAGAATTTAATTTGAAATATGGGTGGTCTTCTGATTTTATTTTAATATTTTTACAATTAGCATTTGAACGGGGACAGAATCAAGTTCAAGTCTATCAGGCTTTAGCAAAAAGAGTATATCAAAACGGTATTGATACTGTAGCAGGTTTAGTTACATTTATGAATGATCTAGATTGGATTCATTATCAAGTAATTGATGTTAAGAAATGTGTAGGACAATATGGGGGAGTGACCAAACCTCAGCGAGAGATGTATTTAAAGTGGAATAAAAAATGGAAATTTAATCATGAAATCATTATGAGAGCTGCTCAAGAAACGGTGCGTACTAATAATCCAAATTTCAATTACATAGACGGAATATTAAAAAACTGGCATGAAAAGGGAGTAAAGGATTTGCAGGGAGCTGAGCAAGCTTTATTAGAACACGATCAGCAGAGCCAATCAGTACAAAACAAGAAAACTGGTAAAAAGAGGATAAGTCGTGCTGATAATAGAGATTGGGAAAAGATGTTAGGTATAGATTAGGTAGGTGAATGAAATGGTACATCATATATCGCGGAGTTTGAAGCGTCAACGGAAAATAGAAGAATGGGAAGCTAGAATAGAGAAACTTCATAAAAAATATCCCCGTTTAGAGGAGATATCTAAGCTTTTTGCCCAAATAGCATTGGAACTGGGATTACTGGAATTGGGCAAAAGCGGGGAATCGGGCATGAGCCGAGAAGAACTTTTAAATGCTCAAAAAGCTCTTCAACTAGAAAAAAAGAAGATACTGGAGGAACATCATTTACCGGAAAATATTTATGATGTTTGGTGGGACTGTGAATTATGTCAGGATACCGG
Organism: Clostridia bacterium; assembly: GCA_018433015.1. Taxonomy (GTDB): domain Bacteria; phylum Bacillota; class Peptococcia; order DRI-13; family SV3-B141; genus SV3-B141. Next base: position 32,290 of record JAHDSB010000027.1, read on the forward strand.
TTTTAGAGATATAGGAGTAAAGTGTTCATGCTTGATAAAAGAAGAATTAGCTTCCCGTTGTCAATTAAGTGGATTATCTCCGGAACAAAAACAACAAACCTTTGCAACTTTTTCTTTAGAATGGTATCAAGAAAAAGCACGCTTTCAAGATATAGTTAGGGATTGCTGGGGATTTACTGAAAAGGTAAAGCAAGGAAAATCGGTAGAAAATCTGTTACTGTACGGTCCTGTAGGGACCGGTAAGACTCATTTGTGCAGTGCCATTGCTAACTCAGTATTGGAAAGTGGTATCTCTGTAGTTTATCTTAAAATCAGTAAACTTTTAGATATAATGAGGGATTACAGATTATCCTTAGACAAAGATGAACTGAAGGATCACAATAAGGATTTACAAAGACTTTATAAAGTTGGGTTATTGATTATTGATGATTTAGGTACGGAAAATTCCACAGACTTTGTACGAGAACAACTTTTCACTTTATTAGATGAAAGAATTAATTATCATCTTCCTTGGGTAATTAGTACAAATTTGAATCCTAATGAAATAGGTTCTTTATATGAGGACAGGTTGAGTGATAGGATAATGGGTACTTCCCACTTATTAAAATTCACCGGCGAAAGCGTGCGACAACTTAAAAAATTACGCTCATTAGGAAAATGAGGGAACTAACTCTTAAGGGGCTGATATTTTGAAGAAAATAATGCTTCTGCTGTGTTGTTTGATGGTTTGCACCTCTTGTTATAGACAGGATCTGCCCCTAAAGAAAAATGAAGCTACAACACAAGAAGTTCGGATAAATCACTATATCAGAGAATTAACAAGCACAGAGATGGCAGGGCGTAGAGGGGGAACCAGCGGCGAAGCATTAGCTAGTATGTACTTGGCCGGGTTTATGCAAAAAGCAGGTTTAGAAACTGCGGGAGAAAAAGATACATATTTTCAAACTTTCCCTATAAAATCTTATGAAACGGTATTAGTGAAAAAACGTATGACTTTTCGTAATGTTTCCGGCAAAGTCGCAGGCTGGAGCGAAAATATTTTAGGTTTGTTACCGGGGCGTAAGAAAGAAGTAATTGTTGTAAGTGCCCACTATGATCATTTGGGAGTAGTTGACAATAAAATTTACCCGGGTGCTAATGATAATGCCTCGGGAGTAGCTGTAGTACTAGAATTAATAAATCAACTCAAAGACGAGACCCCGCCCTACAGTATTCTTTTTGCCTTTTGGGGTTCTGAAGAAATGGGGCTGTTAGGATCTCGCTATTTCTGTAATAATCCTACAATTGAACTTGTAAACATTAAATGTGTGTTAAACTTGGATAGTGTCGGAAATCTTAGAAATGATAAAAATCTATTAGGATGGGGTTTGTGTAAGGAAGAACCCTGTAGAAATATTATGGAAAAACTGGCTGAGGACGGGTGGCAGATTGAATGGGAGAATAATACATCCCATTCAAGCGATCATAATTCTTTTATTCAAGAAGGTATTAGCGGTGTTACTTTATTATCGCCGGAGTGGCTAGTACAAAATCATACTGTCCATGATACTATTAAGAATATAAAATACGCTCCGTTAGAAGAATTGGTTATAGCCATAAGAAAAGCTCTTCTAACATAAATTTAAGTAGCGTATTGTGAAGAATAATTGTGGTGATTTAAGGGAGAGATGAAAATGTTTAATGGCGACTGGCAGATTTTTTTCTTATCAGCTTTGCCGGTTACTGAGTTAAGGGTTTCCATTCCTTTAGCTATATCTTTAGGAATGACACCCATTAGAGCCTATATCTTTGCTGTGTTGGGAAACATTCTGCCCGTTATGCCTCTTTTATTACTCTTGGATCCGTTCAGTGCTTTGTTTTGTAGGATCCCTGCAGTAGATAGAATATTTAAAAGAGTAATAGAGCGGACTAGATTAAAAGGAAAGAATGTAGGAAAATATGGGATCTGGGGTTTGGTGCTATTTGTCTCTATACCATTTCCTGGTACGGGTGCTTGGACGGGTGCCATATTATCTTGGTTATTAGGAATTAAGATTCTTCCTGCCTTCCTGGCCATATGTGTGGGTGTTTGTTGTGCAGGAATATTGGTTACTTTAGCAAGTGTAGGGGCCATTCAGTTGACTTTAGTATATGGCTTAGAATACTTACTTCTTGCCGTTGTGGGAGGATTGCTAATCTATTACATGTTCAGGCAAAAGAAAAAATCATAAATCTTATTATTATGGAATAGACTCAGTGTCTATTCTTTTTTTTATAATTAGCTTAAATCAATTTCCAAAAAAAACCAAAAAAATTATAAATTTTTAAAATGTAGGAAGGAAATTTAAGAGGTAAGTAGAATATAGGTGGTAACGAGTGGTGCAGAGTGGTATAATGTGGTTCAAAGTGGTGGGATGGGTGGTGAAACCAAATGTTTACAGGTGAATATCAGCACTCCGTTGATGGAAAAGGAAGACTGATTATGCCTGCTAGGTTTCGCGAATCCTTAGGTGATGTATTTATAATTACTAAAGGGTTAGATACCTGCCTCTTTGTTTATTCGCAAGATGAATGGAAAAAAATAGAAGAAAAGTTAAAAAATCTACCTTTTACTAAAAAAGATGCTCGTGCCTTTGCTCGTTTCTTTTTTTCCGGTGCTAATGAGTGTGAAATAGATAAACAGGGGCGCATTCTTATTAATAGCAATTTAAGAGAATATGCCCATATTAGCAAGGATGTTGTTGTTATCGGAGTAGGGACGCGAATTGAAATATGGAGTAAGGAAAGATGGGAAGAATATAAAAATGAGACTGAAGAAAACTATGAAGAATTGGCAGAAAAAATGGTAGAACTGGATTTAGGATTCTGAGGTGAAAATGTGTGAATTATAAAGGACAAGAATTTAAACATGTCCCTGTTTTACTACAAGAAGTAGTAAAATATCTACAACCTCAACCGGGAAAAGTGGTTATAGATTGTACTGCAGGCGGGGGAGGACATAGTAGAGAGCTCCTGACTCATGTATTACCGGGAGGAAAACTAATTGCTTTTGATCAGGACATGGACGCTATAGAAGCGGCAGGAAATAGATTACAGGCACTAGGAAAAGAAAATTATATATTAATACATAGCAGTTTTATTAATTTGCGTAGCGAGTTAAAAAAAATAGGCGTGTCTTCTGCTGATTGTATTTTATTTGATTTAGGTGTTTCTTCTTATCAATTAGATCAGGGAGAACGAGGATTTAGTTATCAATATGATGCACCCTTGGATATGCGTATGGACAGAAGAGGAGCAACAACAGCATTTGATTTAGTCAACAATGAAAGCGAAAAAGAATTAACTCGTATTATCAAGGATTATGGAGAAGAACGCTGGGCTAAGAGAATTGCAGAGTTTATTATAGCCGAACGTACCAATGGACCGTTGGAAACCACGGGGCAATTAGTAGATGTTATAAAGAAGGCCATACCTCATAAGGTCAGAAGAGAAGGACCTCACCCGGCAAAACGTACCTTTCAGGCATTAAGAATTGCGGTAAATAAGGAATTAGATATCTTGAAAGATGCCTTAATTCAAGCCATTGATGTTTTAAATCCGGGAGGAAGGTTAGCAGTAATTACTTTTCATTCTTTAGAAGATCGTATAACAAAGAATGTTTTTCAAGAAAAAGCACAGGGTTGTATATGTCCCAAAGATTTTCCAGTTTGTGTATGTAAACGCAAGCCGTCAGTGAAAATATTGACTACAAAACCGATTTTGCCGGGGGAAGAAGAATTAAAAAGCAATCCGCGTTCCCGTAGTGCAAAATTGAGAGTAGTAAAAAAGCTAGCTTAGTTCTAGGTGGAAGGGGAAGTGAATACGTTGGCAGTAGCATATAAAAGAGCCGTTGGTTCAGATTTGGAATGGGATTACACCAGTTATCAGAAAAGGAAAAAACCGGATATTAAAAAGTATGTTAGACAAGAAGCTTCCCCTGTGGTAAAGGTTTTTGCAGGGATTGCTACAATTGCACTTCTTTTTTCTTTAGGAATATCATATACGTATTTAAAGGCCAGTAAAGCTCAACTTAATTGGCGCATAAGCAGATTAGAAAACGATATCCACTATATGAATATGAATAATGAAAAATTAAATTTAGAAATCGCGCGCTTGAAATCGCTAGATAGAATAGAAACAATGGCTTTACAAATGGGCATGGTAAAAAACCCTTCAGCCCAATACTTAATGTATAAGATTAAGAATGAAGATGATAGTAACGCTTCTTCACAAAATACAGAATTACAAAAACAGGCAGAAAATAATGTAGAAGCTGATGAAAACATGTTGCATAAAGTAGCTGATGCCTGGCTGAATAAGGACTATTCTTTGAAAGGATAGTGTTTGGGGTGGAGAAAAATGTCTGTTCCTGTGACTATAAGGAAAAGAATAGGATTTGTGTTTTTTGTCGCTATCTTCCTTTTGTTAGCTGTTATGCTACGTTTAGTTTGGATTCAGTTCATACAAGGAGAAAATCTTCGGCAAAAAGCCTTTGCTGCACGTTTTCGTAATGTAGAAGTCAAGGCCAAAAGAGGAATAATTTATGATACAAGAGGTAGACCTTTGGCTATCAGTGTAAGCACTGATTCTTTTTATGCCATACCTGCCCAAGTAAGAAAAGCCGATAAGGTGAAAGAAACAGCAGAAAAACTTGCAGAAATATTAGAGATGGATAAAGAAAAGGTACAAAGTCTGATTACAAAGCATCAGGCTTTTGTTTGGATTAAGCGTCATGTGCCTGATGAACAGGCCCAGAAGATAAAAGCTTTAAAGTTAAAAGGTATTAATTATGTGGAAGAACCGGAACGCTTTTATCCCAAAGATAAATTGTTGGCACATATCTTAGGCTTTGCGGGCATGGATAATCAAGGGTTATATGGAATTGAAGTCAGTTACGATAAGGAATTGAGCGGAAAATCAGGGACAATTATGGTTGAGTATGATGCCCGAGGTCAAGAAATACCGGACGCTTTACAAAAATACATTCCGCCGGAAGATGGTAATAATATATATTTAACTATTGATGAGACAATTCAATATGTAGTGGAACGCGAATTAGATAAGCTTTTTGCTTTAAGAAAACCCAAAAAAGCCGGAGTTATTGTCATGGAAGTTAGGACAGGAAGAATTTTAGCCATATCTGCCAGACCTAACTTTGACCCCAATAATTATCAGGATTATGATCCTGCGGTATGGAAAAATCCTATGATTTCAGATGTATATGAGCCTGGATCTACGTTTAAACCTGTTACGGCAGCAGGGGCCTTAGAAGAGGGAATAGTAAAACCGGAAGATAGATTTTATTGTCATGGCTATATTAAGGTAGGCAAGGAAATAATGAGGTGCTGGAGGACGGGGCGTCCTCATGGAAGCCAAACCTTTGTAGAAGGCATTAGAAATTCCTGTAACCCAGTTTTTATAAGTGTAGGCTTAAAGATGGGAACGGATGTTTTTTATCGCTATCTTAATGGTTTTGGATTTGGACAAAAGACAGGTATTGAATTGCCGGGAGAGGCCTATGGTTTAGTAGTAAATAAAAATAGAGCTAAGGAAATTGACCTGGCTTCTATGGCTATGGGGCAGGCCAATGCTGTTACACCTATACAATTAATCACAGCTTTTTCTGCTATAGCAAACGACGGATACTTAATGAAGCCTCAGATTGTTAAAGAAATCAGGGATAAAGATGGCAATTTAATTAGAACCATCGAGCCGGAGCAGGTGCGGCAAGTTATCTCGAAAAAAACATCCCGTACCATGTTAGATATATTGGAAACTGTCGTTAGTGAAGGAACAGGGAAAAATGCTTATATTGAAGGGTATCGGGTAGGCGGCAAAACGGGTACTGCCCAGAAAATTATACCCGGTGGTGGATATTCTACCTCGGAATATATTGGATCGTTTATCGGTGTTGCACCCACAAATGATCCGAAAATAGCTGTACTTGTTGTTGTAGACTCTCCAGAAGGGGTATACTACGGTGGTACAGTAGCTGCTCCAGTTTTAAAGGAGATTGTTAAGGATACTATGCGCTACTTGCAAGTACCCGCCCAAGTTGAACCCGATAAAATAACGCCGAAAACTACTACTGTTGAAATGCCCAATATCGTAGGAAGCGATGTGACAAATGCTGTAAAACAATTAGAAAACTTGAAACTTCAGGCCAATGTGGTAGGGGAAGGGACTCAAGTTAAAGCACAATTACCTCTACCGGGCAGCGAAATACATCAAGCAGGAAATGTTATTATATACACCAGTATTCCTGCAGAAGGAGGAAATCCTGAGTCAGTTGTTGTTCCAGATTTAACGGGTAAAACTGTGGGAGAAGTGCGAGAAATTACCAAACTCCTCAACTTAAATTTTGTATTAAAAGGCAGTGGCTATGTAGTTAAACAAGATCCGGAACCGGGTTTATTAGTTCCTGTGGGGACAAAAATAACTGTTAACATGGAAAAGCCAATACCCCATGAGTTAGAACCGGCAGGTCCATAGATTAGGTAAAGGGAAGGTAGGCAATACTAAAATTTAGATAAATTACCAGACGGGAGGTGGTCTGATGAAGCTGGAGGAGCTTATTAAATCTACAGACATACTGGCCTGGGAAGGATGCTTAAATAAAACGATAACCGGTATAACATATGATTCAAGACAAATTACAGCAGGAAGCCTTTTTGTAGCAATAGCAGGTTTTACTACTGATGGACACCAATATATTAATGATGCTATATCCCGAGGCGCAGTAGCAGTGGTAATAGAAAATGAAAACTATAAATCTACTGACTACGCTTGGATACACGTTGAACAAAGTCGCATAGCTCTAGCTGATATGAGTAATACATTTTATGGCTATCCCAGCAGCCATTTAAATTTAATAGGAGTGACCGGTACAAATGGAAAGACTACAGTTACTAACTTAATCACTAATATTCTAGAGGATGCCGGTCATACTGCAGGATTAGCAGGGACAATACATAATCGTATTGGGAAAGAGATTATTCCTGTACATCACACTACACCGGAAGCACCTGACTTACAAGAGTTGTTTGTGAAGTTTTTAGATAAAGGTGCAAATTATGCCGTAATGGAAGTCAGTTCTCATGCCTTAGAATTAGAACGTGTAAGGGGAACTGAATTTGATGTGGCTGTTTATACAAACTTAACGCAAGATCACTTGGATTTTCATGGCAATATGGAAAACTATTTGAGAGCAAAGGGTAAACTTTTCAGTTCTTTGAGTACCAAGGGAAGAAAACAGCGCCGTAAATTTGCCATATTGAATAAAGATGATAAATATCACCATGAATTAGCAGAAATGACTAGTGTACCAATTATAACTTATGGAATAAAAGGACCTGCAGATATTAAAGCGGAGAATGTACGGGTTCTACCCCAAGGGGTTCAATACGAATTGCACTATACAGATCAAGTTATTCCTGTAAAATTAAAGTTAACCGGTATATTTAATGTTTATAATTCATTAGCTGCTATAGCGGTGGGTTTAGTAGAAGGAATAGAAATTAAAAAAATAATTAAAAGTTTAGAAAGAATACCTAGTATCCCGGGACGCTTTGAAAAAGTAGAGGCAGGGCAAGATTTCACTGTAATTGTTGATTATTCTCATACTCCGGACAGTCTAGAGAATTGTTTAAAAACAACAAGAGAATTTATTAAAGATAGGATCATTACAGTCTTTGGTTGTGGAGGAGACAGAGATAAAAAGAAAAGGCCCATCATGGGTGAGATAGCAGGGAAACTTTCTGATTTTTGTGTTGTAACATCAGATAATCCGCGCTCTGAAAATCCCCACGAAATCATTAGGGGTATAGTTCCGGGAGTTAATAAAGTTATGGGCTCCCACCAGTATGTAACTATTGCAGATAGAAGAGATGCTATAAATTATGCCATTAGCAAGGCCAGCTCCGGTGATGCTGTGATAATTGCCGGTAAGGGTCATGAAGACTATCAGATTATAGGAGATAAGGTAATTCACTTTGATGATAAAGAAGTAGCAAGGGAAGCCCTAGCCTCTCTAGTACAATATCGGCAAGTAAAGTAAGTAAGATTCTAAGCTTCAAGAGGAGGAAGGACTCCTTTTGAAGCTTAGAATCCGTTATCTTAAAAGGGGTTACTATTAATGATCAGTAAATATCTGAGCAGGGAGGAGCTCAAGCACTATGTATGGGTTGACATTACAGAAAATTGCTGAAGTTGTGCAGGGGAGATTAGAAGGAGAAGGACAAGAAAACATACAGCCCAGAGGAGCTGGTATTGATACACGCACATTAAATAAAGGTGATCTATTTTTTGCTTTAGAGGGTGAAAGAGTAGATGGACATAACTATCTACAACAAGCAAGAGAGAAAGGAGCTGCAGCGGCTGTAGTTAAGAGAATGCCTGCAGGTTTTGTAAAGGAAGATTTCCCCTTGGTTTTTGTTAAGGACCCGAACAAGGCATTGCAACAAGTTGCTATGGCTCAACGGGAAATCTTTCATGGCCCTGTGATTGGTATTACTGGTAGTACAGGAAAAACCACAACTAAAGATATGCTCTGGTCTATTTTAAAGGAAAAAGGCCCAGTACTAAAGACTTGGGGAAATTATAATAATGAACTGGGATTGCCGCTTACGTTACTGTCCTTAAAAGAAGAACATTGGGCTGTAATTTTGGAAATGGGCATGCGTGGTTTGAATGAAATAGATCAGTTAGCCAGAATTAGCACACCCAAATATGGCGTGATTACTAATATTGGGCATACCCATCAAGAATTATTAGGAACTCAGGAAAAAATAGCTCAAGCTAAAGCGGAATTGCTTTCACATTTGCCCTATGATGGGGGGGTTGTTCTAAATGATAATGATAGGAAGATTTTAAAGCCTTGGTTGAGCAACATTCGTTGTTCTTGTACATGGTTTGGGACAAAAACTGATTCGGATTTGCGGGCTCAGGATATTGAAGAGCATAAAACGGAGGGGCTTTCTTTTACTATCCAAAGCAAAACAGGTGCCAGGCATCTTGTAAAGATACCTGTACATGGCAAACACAATGTAGCTAATGCTTTAGCTGCCATAGGTGTTGCTCAGCAAATGGGGTTAGGCTGGGATATGATGGAGCATGGTTTATTTCAACTGAAATTAACACCTATGCGAATGGAATTAAAACACATTAAAGAAAAGGACTTACTAATTATCGATGATGCTTATAATGCCAATCCAGATTCTATGGTGGCAGCTTTAGATGTTTTGCAACTTATGGCAGGTGATAAAAAAAGAGCAGTAGCAATACTAGGGGATATGTATGAATTAGGTGATTACGAAGAAAAAGGTCACCTATTAATAGGTAAAAAAGCAAGTGAAATAGGATTGGCTCAACTAATTACAGTAGGCAAGTTGGGAGCTATTATTGCCAGAGGAGCAGAAAAACACGGAATGTCTAAAGAAAAAATTAGGGCTTGTCAAAATAACCAGGAAGTACTATCCTTCTTAAAGGGAATCTTACAGGCAGGAGATGTAGTATTGATTAAAGGTTCTCGTGGCGTTAAAATGGAAGAAATTACAAAAGGACTACTGCTGTAAGAGAAGTTTCTTAGGAGGTAATGAACTTGCAAAACATAGTAATAGCAGGAACTGTAGCTTTAGGTATTTGCCTGGTGAGCGGCCCTATTTTAATACCTTTTCTGCGTTGGCTTAAATTTGGACAAACTATTCGTACTGATGGACCAAGAACTCATCTGAAAAAATCAGGTACTCCCACAATGGGGGGGATCATGTTCTTTTTCAGTATAACCATAGGTTCTGTTGTGGCAGTGGGTCTTAATGCCCGTACAGCTGCGTTATTGTTGGGTACTTTAGGTTTTGGATTTATAGGTTTCGCAGACGATTTGATAATAATAGTCAAGCAGCGTTCATTAGGCTTGAAAGCGCGGGAAAAAATATTAGGACAAATCTTAATTTCTGGTATTTTTGCTTATATAGCTGTGGCTTACTTACAAAGAGGTACAGAGCTAATAATCCCAATTTTAAATACGAGTATTGATATAGGATGGTTTTATATTCCTTTTGTAATTTTTATCATGGTTGGTACAAATAATGCCGTTAACTTAACTGATGGTCTAGATGGTTTAGCTGCAGGAGTAACTTTATTTGCTGCTCTAAGCTATTTGCTGATTACAAAGGCCTGGGGTCAATATGAGCTGGCTGCTTTTAGTGCCGCTCTACTTGGTAGTTGCTTAGGTTTCTTATTTTATAATATCAATCCGGCCCGTATATTTATGGGCGATACAGGGTCGTTAGCCTTAGGGGGAGCCTTAGGTTCTTTAGCTGTATTAACTAAAACAGAGCTGCTTCTTCCCCTGATAGGTGGAGTGTATGTCCTAGAAACATTATCGGTTATAATTCAAGTAGTTTATTTTAAGCTAACAGGAGGCAAACGCATTTTCCGTATGAGTCCTCTACACCACCATTTTGAATTATCGGGCTGGTCAGAACAAAAGGTGGTAATTATATTTTGGATAGGGGCAGCCTTATTTGCCAGTCTGGCAGTAGCCAGTGCTCTCTATGTTTAAAATTTAAATTAAGATAGATAGAAGGGATTAAGAGTATGGAATTAAAGAATAAGAAGGTTTTAGTGATCGGTGCCGCTAAAAGCGGGATAGCTTCTGCTCTTTTTTTACGGAGTCATGGCGCTCTTGTTTTTCTCAATGATATAAAGACATCTGAAGAACTGAATAATGATGTATTGACCGATCTTAAGAAAAATGGTGTGGAATTAGTTTTGGGCAAACATGCCGATGTTACGGAATTAGCTGTAGATTTTATTGTTGTTAGTCCGGGAGTTCCATTTTCCATTCCACCTATTGAAGCTGCCTTAAAACAGGGGGTACCTGTCTTAAGTGAAATGGAATTAGCTGCTCGTTTTACAAAAGCGCCCATGATAGCAATAACAGGTACTAACGGTAAAACTACAACTACATCTTTGATTGGCAAGATTTTTGCAGATAACGGACAACGAGTATTTGTGGGAGGAAATATAGGTGTCCCTTTTATTAAGGAGGCAGAAGAATTAGGGCCTGATGATATAGCTGTATTAGAAACATCAAGCTTTCAACTGGAAGGTACAGAAACTTTTTGCCCCCGTGTTTCAGCCATCTTGAATATTACTCCTGATCATATTGACAGGCATGGTTCTTTTGCAGCTTACATTGATGCCAAAGCGAGGATCTTTAAGAACCAAAAGAAAAATGATTGGCTGATTTTGAACTATGATGATGAAGAAACAAAAAAATTAGCTTCTCGGGCACAGTGTAGAGTTATATTCTTCAGCAGATTGCATAATTTAAAAGAAGGAATCTGTATAGAAAAGGGTTATTTAACAGTAAAAATTGCGGATAAAAAAGTACCTATTATTAAACCGGAGGATATATATATCAAGGGAAGTCATAATTTAGAGAATGCCATGGCAGCAGTTGCGGCTGGCTGGTTGATGGGTGTTGAGGCAGAGGTGATAAAGAATAGTTTAGTTACTTTCCCCGGGGTGCCTCACCGCTTAGAATATGTTGTGACTGCCGCCGGTGTAAGATATATAAATGATTCTAAAGGTACAAATCCTGATGCTTCAATTAAAGCCTTGGAAGCATATCCTGACCCCATAATTCTTATAGCAGGGGGGAAAAGTAAAGGAAGTGACTTCATACCTTTTGCTGAAAAGATAAAAGAGCGAGTCAAAGCTTTAGTATTAGTAGGTCAAGCGGCCCCAGAAATTGAGGAAGCGGTGCAAAAGGTAGGGTTTAAAAATTATGTAAATGCAAAATCTTTTAGAGAATCCATAGAAAAAGCAAGGGATTTGGCAGTAAGTGGTGATATAGTTCTTTTATCGCCTGCTTGTGCCAGCTTTGATATGTTTAAGAGCTTTGAGCATCGTGGCGAGGCATTTAAAGAGCTTGTACGAGAAATTAGTAGAGAACTTTAAGGCTCAGCAATAAGTACTGTGGAGGACTGATCTATGGGTTTAAAAAAGAGTACTCCGGATTTATTAATATTTTTTGCTACCCTATTGCTTCTGACCATAGGCATTATTATGGTATTTAGTGCTAGTTACTATGATACAATTGATAATGATCCTTATCTTTATTTAAGAAAACAGTTGCTGTGGAGTGTTATAGGTTTAGGTGCGATGTTTATTGTAATGAAAATAGATTACTACCGCTATAAACCATATATAAATATACTTTTTTTCCTAACTATAATACTTTTGGCCCTTGTTATAATTCCCGGTGTAGGGGTGGCAGTTAAGGGTTCTACACGTTGGTTGAATTTGGGTTTTACCAAGTTTCAGCCTTCGGAGGCTATGAAACTGGCCATTATTATGTATTTTGCCAAAAATTTATGTAAAACTGGAAAGCGTATAAAAAACTTTTTTTCCGGGTTACTTCCATATCTTATGTTGTTAGGCGTGGTGGCGGTACTAATAATGTTGGAGCCTGATTTGGGAACAACTATTGCAATTTCCATGATTGCTTTTGTTATGCTTTTTGTAGCAGGCATAAGATGGAGTCATATCGTATTTTTAGGGTTCTCGGGTATGGCGGTAGTTGTAGCCTTGATTATTCAAAAACCTTATCGTTTAAAGCGTATTACTGGTTACTTATTCCCTTGGGAACACGCTTCAGATGCAGGTTACCAGATAATTAATTCTCTCTACGCTTTAGGGTCAGGAGGATTTTTTGGGATGGGGTTAGGTAACAGTAGGCAAAAACTTGATTTTTTGCCCGAACAGTACACTGACTTTATCTTTGCCATATTAGGGGAAGAATTAGGATTCGTAGGGACATTATTAGTTATTATTTTATTTTTTACTATTGCTTGGAGAGGATATAAGATAGCCTTGACGTGTCCTGATCCCTTTGGTAGTCTCTTGGCTACAGGAATAACGACTATGGTAGTATTTCAAGCATTTCTTAATATGGGAGTGGTAACAGGGTTGCTTCCAGTTACAGGAATAAGTTTACCTTTTATTAGTTATGGAGGCTCTTCTCTTTTGTTTTCCCTATTGGGAATTGGAGTGCTTTTGAATATATCCTGCTATTGTCACGATAATTAAGCCAGGGCAGTGCCCTGGCTGTTAATTTTTGTAAGCGAGGTGAGGTTAGATGCGGATCATATTAACAGGGGGAGGTACGGGAGGACATATCTATCCTGCTGTTGCTATCGGACAGGCTATAAAAAAAGTATGGCCTAATGCTGAATTCCTTTATGTTGGTACTAAAAGAGGATTAGAAACTAAAATTGTATCTGCTGCAGGCTACAAGCTAATAACTCTTGATATTATGGGTTGGGAAAGAAAGGTATCTTTGCAAGCTTTAAAGGCTGGTTGGAAGGCAATACGGGGCTTGCAGCAAGCCACTAAAATAGTCAAAGACTTTAAGCCTCAGCTAGTTATTGGGACTGGTGGTTATGTGTGTCTGCCTGTTGTATGGGCTGCTGCACGGCAAGGTGTACCTACACTTATTCATGAACAAAATGCTATGCCGGGATTAACTAATAAGTTTCTTTCTCGCCGTGTTGATGGTATAATGCTAACGTTTCCCCAATCAAAAAAATATTTTTCTCAAAAACTACAAGAAAAATTATATGTTACTGGTTTGCCTGTACGTCCTGCTATTCTTGAAGTAACCAAAGAGGAAGGCCTAAAACACTTTGGTCTTTCCAAGGAGAATTTGACAATAGTAAGTGTAGGGGGGTCACGGGGCGCTAAGAGTATTAATGAAGCCATGCTTCGTGTATGCGTGGAATACGCAGCCCCCTTAAGTAAGGGATCCCTTAGAAAAACTTATGATTCAACGGGAAGGATAAGTTATAAATCTCCGGGTGTCCAGATAATTCATATCACGGGGACAGATGGGTACACTAATTTCCTGAGCAAGTTACAAAGAGCAGGTATAAATATGGCTAATAATGGTAATATTATCGTAAGACCGTATATACACGAAATGGAGTATGCTTTAGCCTGTGCTGATTTGTGTATTGCCCGGGCCGGTGCAGCCTTTCTCTCAGAAATGACGGCTCGTGGAATTCCAGGAATTTTGATACCTTATCCCTATGCTACGGAGAATCATCAAGAGTATAATGCCCGTTCTCTGGTGGAACAAGGAGCAGCCCAATTAATATTAGATCGCGAATTAACAGGGGAAAAGCTTCTGGAATATATTAACAATATACTATTTGATGAAAATAAGAGGAATTTGTCGTCTACCTTGAGCTTGCAGGCAGGAAAACCGGAAGCTATCGAGAAAATATTACAGGTTATAAAAAAAACCTCCCAATAAAGTGTTGATAGATTTTGGATTGGTTTAATAGTAAAGTTCGAACCATATAGTAAAGGTCTGTCTACTGTAACACCTTCTGCTGTAAATGCATATATAGTAAATTGCGAAGCGGATATTTTATAATAAATGGGGGAGGTATAATAGCTTACAGAGGAAATGCGGAAGGAGATAATAACAAATGTCGGAAAAGAAAAGGGTACATTTTATTGGTATTGGTGGTGCGGGAATGAGTGGTATTGCCAAAGTTCTGTTGGAACTTGGTTATCCCATATCTGGATCCGATCTCCATACTTCTGAAACTACAAAACGTCTAGAAAATATGGGTGCTCTAATTAATATAGGTCATCATGAAAATAATATTGATTTACAGATTAGCACTGTTGTCGTATCATCCGCAATACCTGAAGAAAATTCTGAGGTGGTGAAAGCTAATAAGTTAGGTATACCTGTTATTCAGAGGGCGGAAATGTTAGAAAAATTAATGCAGCGCCAAAAGGGAATTGCTATAGCTGGTGCTCACGGTAAAACGACAACATCTTCAATGATTTCCTTAGTTTTTGAAAAAAATGAATGCGACCCAACTGTAATTGTGGGTGGAGAAATTAATGATATTGGTGGTAATGCTAAACTTGGTTCTGGGGAATACCTGGTAGCTGAAGCCGATGAATCTGATGGTTCATTTTTAAAATTATCACCCTTTATTACTGTTGTAACAAACATAGAAAATGATCATATGGATTACTATGGAACAAGGGAAAATATAGAAAAGGCATTCTTTCAGTTTATATCTAAAACCTCTTCGGAAGGTTTTGCAGTATTATGCATAGATAATCCTGTTTTAGAAAAATTCACTGAACAATTAAAAGGTAAAAAAAGAATCATAACATATGGTACTTCCCTAAAAGCTGATTATTGCATTAAAGATATAAAGCTAAATGGTTTAAGAACTGAAGGTACTGTTGTAAAGAAAGGTCAAGCGTTAGGGAATATAGTATTGAACGTTCCGGGGCAACATAATATGCTTAATGCATTAGCAACACTAGTTGTTGGATTAGAATGTGGGTTGGAATTTACGGACATAGTCTGTAGTCTTAGTAAATTCAGAGGAGCGCAGCGCAGATTCCAAAAAATTGGTGAATCCCAAGGAATTCAAGTATTTGATGATTATGCTCACCATCCCACAGAGTTGCGGGCAACATTGGCTGCAGCTAAAACTATGAGACCGAAACGTGTAGTAGCGGTTTTTCAACCTCACCGTTATACGAGAACAAAATTATTAGTAAACGATTTTGCCAGTGCTTTTCAGGATGCAGATATACTTATTGTAAATGAAATATATTCAGCGGGAGAAAAACCCATTCCCGGAGTAAATGCACAAATGCTTGTAAGGGAAATATCTGCTCGCACCAAGCAACATGTGGAATATTATGAAGATACAAAGGCTATAGTAGCAAGATTGGCAGAAATCGCGACTGCAGGAGATTTAATTATTACTTTAGGTGCCGGTAATATATGGTCGGTGGGTGTGGAACTCTGCCATAACTTTGCAACACTCAATGTTTAATAAGAGAAACTTCCATCAGGGAATTTTTTTCCCTGATGGTTAGTTGACCCAATCGAGGATTTACTGTCCGCCCTCTTGCACAGTATGCAGAAACATTACGGACAGTTAATGCGCGTGACAAAGGATGATGTGAGGATGGATCTTCATTCCTTTTATGAATGGATCTTACAAGAAAATCTAGGTTATGTACTGCAAAGAGAGCTTTTGGCTAAACACACTACTTGGAGAGTTGGAGGCCCCGCAGATATTTTTTATCAGCCTGATAATTGGAAAAAATGTTTACAAGTTATAGGTGGTGCTAATAAGCAGGGAATCCCCGTTACTTTTTTAGGAGGGGGTTCCAACGTTCTCATAGCTGATGAGGGTTTAAGAGGAGTAGTCATTAGTACTAAAAGGTTGCAAAAGCTTGCTTGGGAGAAAGATCAGGTTATTGTAGGGGCGGGTATGGCTCTACCCCAGTTGAGTTACCAATTTTTCCAAAAAGATATTAGGGGATTAGAATTTGCCGCAGGTATTCCCGGAACAGTGGGTGGAGCAGTTATTATGAATGCAGGGGCCCATAATTCTTGTATGGAAGAGCTAGTCCTTCAGGTTAAGACTATTACTGATGAAGGGCAGAGTAAGGATTATACTAAGAATGAATTGAATTTTGGATATCGAACAAGTGCATTAAAAAACAAGAAAGAGTTAGTGGTAGAAATTGGACTAAAACTTCAACTCGGAAATAATGAGGAAATAAAGAAATTACGGAAAAAATATCTTGAACAGCGCAGAATTAAACAACCAATAAATTTACCTAATGCCGGCAGTGTTTTTAGAAATCCCCCTAATGATGCCGCTGGACGTTTAATTGAAGCGGTAGGGGCAAAAGGATGGCGTATTGGTGATGCAAAAGTTTCAGAAAAGCATGCCAACTTTATAGTGAATTTAGGTAAAGCTAAAGCTACAGATATTCTGAGTCTAATTCAGGAGGTGCGTGTAGCTGTTGCACAACAATTCTCCCTCTCTTTGGAACCAGAAGTTGTTTTGTTGGGTTTTGATAACAACGGGAGGTGAAAGTATTGGAAAAATATGTAGTTGTTGGCGGGAATAGATTGTCAGGAACTGTCCGCATTAGCGGAGGAAAAAATTCAGTCTTGGCCATCTTACCCGCTTGTCTCTTATCTAAAGGGGTTTGTACTATCCATGAAGTCCCCAGGTTACGAGATGTTTTTGTAATGAAGGAAGTTTTGGAATGTCTTGGTGCTAAAGTGAGCTTTACAGGTAACACCATGAGTGTAGATGCCACAATGGTGGATACTGTAGAAGTTCCTGATAGGTTGACGAGAATGATGCGAGCTTCGAATCTAGTTATGGGTCCCCTATTATCGCGGTTTAAAAATGTTAAAGTTGCTTATCCGGGAGGTTGCTCTATCGGCTCGCGACCTATGGATCAACATCTGCGGGGAATGAAAGATTTAGGAGCAGAGGTTACGGAAAAATATGGTTTTATTGAAGCAAAAGCAGTAAAACTGAAAGGTGCTGAAATATGCCTTGATTTTCCCAGTGTAGGTGCCACAGAAAATATTATTATGGCAGCATCTTTAGCTGAAGGAGTAACTATTCTACGTAATGCCGCCAGGGAACCGGAAATTACCGATTTGCAAAATTTTTTGAACAATATGGGAGCAAATATTAAAGGAGCAGGAACAGATGTTATTAAAATATCAGGAGTTAAAGAATTAGGGGGGACAGAGCACATAATTAATCCTGACCGAATAGAGGCAGGAACCTTCATAGTTATGACAGCCATTACTAATGGCGATATTATGATTACAAATGTAATTCCGGAGCATTTAGAAGCAGTTATCGCTAAGTTAAGAGAAGCAGGTGTGGATATTATAGAAGATGAAAAGGGGATTCGTGTAAAACGCAAAAGACGGATTAAAGGGGTCGACTTAAAAACCATGCCTTTCCCCGGATTCCCTACAGATATGCAGGCCCAAATTATGGTCCTCATGTCTTTAGCCGAAGGAACCAGTGTTATTACGGAAACTATTTTTGAAAATCGCTTCAAACACGTAGATGAATTGCGACGTATGGGAGCAAATATAAAATTAGAAGGCCGCGTTGCTATCATAAAAGGAATTAAAAATTTAAGTGGTGCTTATGTAGAAATCTCAGATTTGCGAGCTGGAGCTGCTTTAGTTGCTGCTGGCCTTGCAGCTGAAGGAGCTACTGTGTTGGAAAACATTAATCATATAGAAAGAGGTTATGAAAATTTCGAGCAAAAGCTACGTAATTTGGGAGCTCAAATTATTAGGGTGAATGGCTTAAAAAGTAGTTTCAAAAAATAAATTTGCCCTTTCTTTTTTAGATGGTATTGGACAAGGTTAGGCATTATGCTATAATAGTAATATGTCTGGCATGTAAAAAAAATAGGAGCGAAAAACGTGGATAAAGTTACTCATGTTAGATATATACGAAGAAGAAAAAGGATTGCTGCACCCGTATTCGGCCTGTGGCTTTTTTTATTATTTGCTTGTCTGTTAGCTTCCTATTATTTTATTCATTCTCCTTATTTTTCTGTGCAGCAAATTAAAGTTTCTGATAATGTAAATATAACGGAAGAAGAGATAATAAAGCAGAGTGGCTTGAGTAAGGGAAATAATATTTTCAAAGTAAATTTACGAGAAGCAGCAGCTAAAATCAATATGTTTTCTTGGATTAAAAAAGTTGAAATTAAAAGAAGACTACCTTCCACATTACTTATTCGGGTATATGAAAGGGTACCTCTAGCCTTAGTTGTGAATAATGATGAATTTATTGTTGTCGATAAAGAAGGAATATACATAAAAAAAGTGAAATACGTTAATGATATGAATCTTCCTTTGATAAGTGATGTACCTCTATCGGAAAAAGATATATGTGGTGCGAAAATCGCCGCAGAAGGACTGCATTCTGCTCTAAGTCTAATAGAATTGTTAGATAAGGAGATTTTAGAGGATGTAGCAGAAATAAGTTCATCTTCTTCTCAGAGTTTAACTTTAAAAACTATAGAAGGAATAGAGATCCGTTTTGGTGAGCCTAATGATTTAGATCGTAAAATACACTTGATAGAAAATTTGTTGGATGAACATAGTGAAATAATTAATAGAGAAACAGTGGAATATATTGATTTACGTTATAATACAACTCCGGTAATTCAATTCAGATAATTAAAAAAGAAAAAAGATAAGTTAAAAAAAGGAAATATGGTATCCCTGTTGAATTAGCAATTATAAACAAAATCACGTTATTAATTGTTCGTTAATATATGCGAATAAAAGTTGAAGTAGGGATTAGAAAAAGGGGGAAATATTTTAATGCTTGAGTTTGAGAATGATGTTCACCAAACTGCTCAGATAAAAGTAATAGGAGTAGGCGGGGGGGGCAGCAATGCGGTAAATAGGATGATAGAAGGCGGACTAAAAGGTGTAGATTTTATAGCAGTAAATACTGATTCTCAGGCTTTGTTTCTTTCTAAAGCGGAGTGTAAAATACAGATCGGTGCTAAGCTTACTCGTGGATTAGGGGCTGGAGCTAATCCGGAAATAGGTATGAAAGCAGCAGAAGAGAGTCGAGATGAATTAATGGCATCATTAAAAGGTGCAGATATGGTTTTTGTCACAGCAGGAATGGGAGGAGGTACGGGAACAGGTGCAGCGCCTATAGTAGCAGAAATTGCTAAGGAAGCCGGCGCTTTAACAGTAGGAGTTGTCACTAAGCCTTTCCCTTTTGAAGGGCGCAAACGTTCCAACCAAGCGGAAAGTGGTGTTGCTAATTTAAAAAGTAAGGTAGATACATTGATAGTAATACCTAATGAAAAATTATTGCAGGTTGTGGACAAACAGACGACAATAAATGATGCCTTTAAAATTGCTGATGACGTTTTACGACAAGGTGTACAAGGTATTTCTGATCTTGTTGCAGTTCCCGGTCTAATCAACTTGGACTTTGCTGACGTTAAAACTATTATGCATGAAACGGGAACAGCTTTAATGGGTATTGGTTTAGGAAGTGATGAAAATCGGGCTGCCGTAGCTGCTCGTGCGGCTATTTCTAGTCCACTACTAGAGACTTCTATTGAAGGGGCTAGAGGAGTACTATTGAATATTACTGGAGGATCAAATCTAGGATTGTTCGAAGTAAATGAGGCTGCAGAAATTATTGCTCAGGCTGCTGATCCTGAGGCTAATATAATCTTTGGAGCAGTTATAGATGACAGTATGGGTGATGATGTAAGGGTAACTGTAATTGCTACCGGATTTGATCAACAAAAGACAGAGGATAAAAAGGTTGAAATAGATGTTAAAAGTTTCAATACCGATGAGATAGTTATACCGGAATTTTTACGTAAAAAATAATCCAGATGATAGAACAACGAAATTCTAAAGGGAGTTGTAAAACTACTTAAGTAGTTTTACAACTCCCTTTTTTATAAAAAAATGTCAAAATATACCGGAAAGAGCCGCACGATTTGACAAAAATATGGAAAAGATTGGTGTATAATGATTAAGGAGTTTTTAAATAAGGCCCGAGGTGATTGGCTTGCAGGATAGCGGGCTTTTAGTAAAAGTATATGTAGATGTAATGTTATTAATAAACTTCATAATGGATTTTTTTATTTTATGGGCAACAGGTAAATTAACGGGGACTAAAGCTAGATGGTGCAGATTAATAGCAGGGGCATCATGTGGGGCCATCTATTCTCTAGTTATAATTCTGCCTCAAAGCCATATTTTAACTTCGTTAGCTGCTAAAATAATATGCTCAATAGTTATGATATTATTTGCTTTTGCCCCTCTCTCGTTCCGGCTTTTTGTTCGTTCTATTGTATATCTATATATCATCTCTTTTGTAATGGGAGGTGCAGTGATTGCGGCAATATACATGACTGATAAATCTCCTACCGCTATTCAAGCCTGGAATGGTGCAGCCTTACTAACTAATAGCTTTAGCTATAAATGGCTAACGGTAGGTATTTGTGTAGCCCTTATTGTAGGGTGGGGTGGGATTAGCTACTTACGTAAGAATTGGTTGCATAACAATCTGCTCAGCACCTTAGTTATCCATTTGCAAGGTCATGAAGTAACGATGCAGGCTCTGTTAGATACGGGAAACCAGTTGGTAGATCCTTTGACCCAACAGCCTGTTATTGTCGTAGAGATACATACTTTAAAACATCTACTACCAGAAAAGATCCTACAGGCAATATCTGAGGAAGAATTGAATATGACAATGTTAAGTGCGCAACTGGATAAAGAGTGGACCGGGCGTTTACGGCTAATTCCTTTTAACTCTGTAGGCCGTATACACGGCCTGATGCTAGGGGTACGTCCTGATTATATTGAGGTAAAAAGCCGAGGGGGAATAATTAAAAGAGAAGATGTTATCATCGGAATAATCAATAGAAACCTCACTAAAGAAGGGAAATATCAGGCACTTCTAAATTCTCGAATAATTCAAAAAACCATGTAAGAGGAGGAAAAACATGCTGCTCCAAGAGAAATTTAATGATTATTATTTGTTATTAAAAGAAATGGTGGTTAGGCTGCTTGTACGTTTGGGGATAGACGAAGATGTTTTCTATGTAGGCAGCAGTGAGGCTTTGCCGCCGCCTCTTAGTAGTGATGAGGAATATCATTTGTTAAATTGCCTGGAACAGGGAGATCATGCAGTTAAAGGTGTTTTAATAGAACGGAATCTACGTTTGGTAGTATATATTGCCAGGAAATTTGAAAATACCGGTGTGGGTATCGAAGATTTAGTATCTATTGGAACTATTGGTTTAATTAAAGCAGTTAATACTTTTAAACCTTCTAAAAAGATTAAATTAGCTACCTATGCTTCCAGGTGCATTGAAAATGAGATACTTATGCATTTAAGACGTAGTAGTAAAACGCGTTCAGAGGTTTCTTTTGATGAGCCCTTAAATGTAGATTTGGATGGTAATGAATTATTACTATCCGATGTGATGGGAACTGAAAACGATATTATATACAGGGCTTTAGAGGAAGAAGTTGATAGAAAATTGTTAGTAGTAGCTATGAGCAAACTATCTCCTCGCGATAAGAAAATAATGGATTTACGCTTTGGACTCAAAGATGGAACAGAAAAAACCCAAAAAGAAGTGGCTGATATGTTAGGGATATCTCAATCTTATATATCCCGGTTGGAAAAAAGAATTATTCGCAGATTGCGTAAAGAAATTAAAAGATTGGAATAAGAATAAATAAACTATAAAATGAATAAAAATACAAATTTATTATTGTAAATAAGCTAAGAATCTGGTATTATCTTATAAAAGACAATACCAGGGGGAACATATATGAAAATACGAAGGGCTTCATTGGCCGACACTGAGATACTTCATGAGCTAGTGAATAAATATGCAGGGCGAGGTTTAATGTTACCAAGACCGCGCAGCATGTTGTATGAAAATATAAGAGATTTTATAGTAGTAGAAACTGAAAAAGGCATAGTTGGAGCTGGTGCACTGCATATCATGTGGAAAGATTTGGCGGAAATTAGGGCGCTGGCCGTTCGTGAGGATATGTTTAAAAAGGGAGTGGGGCGTAAAATCGTCAATTGTTGTCTTAAGGAAGCTGAAGAACTGGGAATTCCTAAAGTGTTTACTCTAACATATCAACCTGGTTTTTTTCAAAAAATGGGTTTTGTAGTAGTTGATAAAGAGAATATGCCCCAAAAGGTATGGAAAGAGTGTATAGATTGTCCTAAATTTCCTAATTGTGATGAAATATGTATGGAATATAGACTATAGGTTATACTTAGAAAATTTAAATCTTTATTAAAACGGCGTAAAGCCGTTTTTTTTTTGTAAGTTACCAAATCCCCACTTTTTTAAACGGTATATTTGTCTGTTACACAGGTAATAATGAAGTTAGTTAGTCAGAAAAATACTCGGGGGTTGAGAAGGTGATAATAAATAAAGTCGAAATATGTGGAGTTAATACTTCTAAACTGCCAGTATTAAAAAACTCCGTAATGAGAGAACTTTTTCAAAAAATGTACCAAGGGGACATATCTGCCAGGGAACGGATCATTAATGGCAATTTGCGCTTAGTTTTAAGTGTAATTCAACGGTTTACTAACCGCGGTGAGTATGTAGATGACTTATTTCAAGTAGGATGTATTGGTTTGATTAAAGCAATAGATAATTTTGACTTGGAACAAAACGTTAAGTTTTCTACGTATGCGGTACCGATGATTATTGGCGAAATTAGGCGATATTTGCGAGATAATAATCCTATTCGTGTCAGTCGTTCCCTTAGAGATGTTGCTTACAAAGCTTTACAAATCAGAGATAACTTAATAAACAAACATTCACGGGAACCATCGATTAATGAGATTGCTGCAGAGTTAAATATTCCCCGGGAAGAAATTGTTTTTGCGTTAGATGCCATTCAAGAGCCTATTTCTCTTTTTGAACCTATCTATCATGATGGAGGCGACCCTATCTTTGTTATGGATCAGATAGGGGATGAAAAAAATGCAGATGGTAACTGGTTAGAAACTATTACTGTAAAAGAGGCATTGCGCAAATTGAGTCAAAGAGAACGTCATATTTTGACATTAAGATTTTTTGAAGGAAAAACGCAAATGGAAGTAGCTGAAGAAATAGGAATATCCCAGGCTCAGGTTTCACGTTTAGAAAAAGCTGCGCTACATCATATGCGTAAACATATCTAATTATTTGCTAGTAGGATAAAAATTGCCCATGAAGGGCAATTTTTATTTTAGTCATGTATCATTTTATAGGTGGATTCATATACATGTATTGTTAAGGACATGAGGGGGGGATTAGGAGTGATGATAAAGATTTCTGATTTGCGAGATAGAGAGATTATTAACGTTAATGATGGTAGGCGCCTTGGTCCTATCAAAGATATAGACTTAGACTTAGAAAATGGTAGAATTAGAGCTATTATCTTGCCCGAAATTTCAGGAGGACGTATTCTGGGTATCTTCAGCAGGGGTGAAGATATAGTAATACCCTGGGAGAAAATAGTTCGAATAGGCGTTGACGTAGTTTTGGTGGAAGTAACGGGACAGCAGCCGGAACTTCCCAACAGCAATGTATAAAGGGCACTCAGAAGGCAGTTCTTCGTAAAACAGTATTGAATAGATTTGGAAGAGTGGCATAGCGTAGAAGCTATGCCACTCTTTCGTCTACGGGACCAGTAGCCCTATACTGAACATAGAAAGTATGACCAGTAAGTACGTACCTAAAAATTGTAGCCATGAGCCGTATAATTGGTAGCCGAAGAATACCGTTGCAGTCATATAAACAAGGCTCTGGTGTTAAAGTGTAAGGATGAATTCCAATGCTGTGTGCTATTTCTGCCTTTTATACGGTTCATTCAATCCGAGCATCTCTATTCTCCTGCATTGTATCATCGTCGTAAAAGTCTGGTGGTATAATGGAGGGTTTTAATTGTAGCTGATAGGAAAAGAAGACGCAAGTGTGTGAAGATACCGGATTGCCTGAAGGGTATCTTTTATTATTTTTTTGATATATAAAAATAATGTCCTATGACAAATTTACTAGAAAATTATTCCCTTTTGTTTATTGACACACTACATATAGTTATGTATTATAGTAATGCACACTATATATAGTAAAAAATTGTAGGGAAGGGTATGTGGTTGCCATGCGTTGCCCTGTATGTGGTAAGTTAGATTCAAAGGTTTTAGAAACAAGATTGGCAGAAGATGGTTATTCTGTGCGTCGCCGTAGAGAATGTTTGGAGTGTCAAACTAGATTCACAACATATGAAAAATATGATGATCTACCTCTTTTAGTTGTAAAAAAAGATGGAAGACGTGAAGCCTTCAGTCAACATAAGATCTTGGATGGAATGATCAGAGCCTGTCAAAAACGTCCTGTGCCTTTGGACAAGCTGGAAAGCATAGCAGCTGAAATTGAACGGGTGCTTAAAAATAACTCTCTGAAACGTGAAGTATCTACAACAGAAATCGGTGAAATGGTTATGGAGGGATTAAAGGAATTAGATGCTGTAGCATACGTTCGCTTTGCCAGTGTTTACAGGGAGTTTAAAGATATAAACACCTTCATGGATGAAATTGAAATATTGTTGAGAAAAAGGTAGGAGGGGTTTTTGTGTTTACGAAGATAAAAAAGAGGGACGATAGAGTTGTACCATTCAAAGAAACTAAAATAACGGATGCTATATTTGCTGCTGCTAAAGCGGTAGGCGGTGAAGATAGACAAACTGCTATGGAATTAACTCTAGAAGTAATGAAGGAACTTAAAGAAAAATTTAATGGTGATGTATTCTCCGTTGAAGATGTTCAAGATGCCGTAGAAAAGGTATTGATTGAAAAAGGACATGCTAAGACAGCAAAAGCCTATATTATATATAGAGAAAAGCGGTCCCAAATAAGGGAAGCCCGTTCAGAATTAATGGATGCAGTAGCTGAAATAGTGAGAGAAACTAACCGTGAGAATGCTAATGTGGGTAATTCTCCTTCTGCTAAGATCCTTCAGATTGCTGAGGTTGCTTCCAAGAACTTTTATTTAAAACGTGTTATTCCTGAGGATGAAGCTATAGCCCATACGGAGGGCGATATTTACATACATGATTTAGGGTGGTATGGAAAAACCGTTACTTGCTTACAAATTCCTTTGGATCGGTTATTAAAAGAAGGCTTTAATAACGGTCATGGATATATTAGACCTCCCAAGGGCGTAAAGACTGCTGCTGCATTAGCTGCTATCATTCTGCAGAGCAATCAGAATGATATGCATGGTGGACAATCCTTTGCTTATTTTGATCGGGATATGGCTCCTTATGTAGAAATCGAATATCAACGGCAAGAAAAGATACTGCGGGAAAATTTAGAAGAATTAGGAGTTAGTTGTAGCGAAGAAGAAATAGAGAAGGTCGCTATGGAACGGACAGAAAATGAAGTGTTTCAGGCGATGGAAGGATTTATATATAATTTAAACACCATGCATTCTCGGGCAGGAGCACAGGTGCCTTTTTCCAGCATTAATTTTGGGACAGACACTTCATGGTCCGGACGTATGATAACTAAAAATGTATTGTTGGCTTTTGAAAAAGGGTTAGGTAAAGGAGAGGCTCCTATATTCCCTAATGCTATCTTTAAAATTAAAGAAGACGTAAATTATGATCCCGATGATCCTAACTATGATTTGTTTAAATTAAGTTTGCAAGTGGCTTGTAAACGACTACAGCCCAATTATTCTTTTCAGGATGCTAGTTTCAATGCACCTTACAGAGATGAAGAAGTAGCTTATATGGGCTGTAGGACCAGAGTTATGGCTAATGTGAACGGGCCAGAGGTAACTAATGGACGTGGCAATCTATCTTTTACTACTATAAACCTACCCCGTCTTGGTCTAATTGCTAAAGGAGATCTTACTCTATTTTGGCAAAAGCTTGATGCAGTGTTGGATTTAACAATTAAGCAGTTATTAACCAGATATAACATCCAGAAAGCCTTAAAAGTTAGAGATTTTCCATTTTTAATGGGACAGAAGCTTTATATAAACAGCGAAAGTTTAAAAGCGGAAGATCCCGTGGAAGAGGCTATTAAGAATGGTACACTAAGTGTTGGTTTTATAGGATTAGCTGAATGTTTGATTGCGTTAACAGGCAAACACCACGGAGAAAGCCAAGATGCTCAAGCTTTAGGTTTGTCAATTGTAAGTTATATGCGTCGTCGTTGTGATGAAGCTACGAAGAAATATCATCTCAACTTTACATTACTTGCTACTCCAGCGGAAGGCTTAAGCGGCAAATTTACTAAATTAGATCTGGAACGTTTTGGAGTTATTCCTCAAATCACTGATAAGGAATGGTATACTAACTCTTTCCATGTTCCTGTAGAATATGAGATAACGGCTATGGATAAGATTGCTATCGAGGGATCTTATCACAAATATTGTAATGCTGGTCACATTTCGTATGTGGAATTACCCTCTGCACCTAATCACAATCTAGATGCTTTTGAATCTATTATTAGAGCAATGTATGAAGCCGATATGGGTTATGCAGCAGTTAATTTCCCTGTAGATATTTGTAAAGAATGTGGATTTAACGGAATTATAGAAACTGAAACATGCCCCAAATGTAAGACGGAAGGAAACATAAGTAGAGTACGACGGATTACAGGATATCTTTCTACTTTAGATATGTTTAATGAGAGTAAACTGGCAGAGGAAAGAAACAGAAAGGTACACATGAAATTTTCTTGAGTAATATGTACGGGAAGTGATATAAAGTGCGGATGGCAGGAATAGTACCGGAAAGTGTTGTGGATGGTCCGGGAGTACGCTTTGTTGTATTTGTACAGGGATGTCCCCATCACTGTACGGGCTGTCACAATCCTGAAACCTGGGATCCCCAGGGAGGAAAAGAAATGACAGTTAAAGAAGTTTTAAAGATGCTGAGAAAAAAGGTTAAACTTCACCATATTAAAGGTCTTACTCTATCGGGAGGCGAACCTTTTTTGCAGGCTGAGGAACTTGTCCAGTTAGCAAAAGAAGCAAGGAAAATGGGTTTGGATGTAGTTACTTATACGGGGTATACTTTGGAACAGCTCCAAACCTTAGATTTACCTGGAGTAAAAGAATTGCTAGCTGTAACAGATGTTTTAGTAGATGGTCCTTTTATTCAGGAATTAAGAGATATCAGTCTGGCCTTTAGAGGTTCTAAGAATCAGCGGGTAATTAATCTAGCTGCTACTAGAGAACAGGGACAAGTGATATTAATAGCATAAAATATAGGGAGAAGCAAACAAGTCTTTGAGAGGGCTTGTTTGCTTTTTTATTTACCCAGATAATACAAATTACGCTAGCTATGTTATAATGAGGTTCAAAAGAATTATATATGTGTATTGCAGACTAACTTTATAGATAAGGGGCTGTAAAAATAATGAAATGTAAATTAAAGCTGTTAAGCTTTTTAATGATTATTATCACAGGATTGATAGCAATAGGTTGTCAGGAGAAAAAGACGGGGGGAGAAGAGCTGATGCAAAAATATACCCCCGGCTATAAACGGGCTGAAAAGTTAGGTCTTGTGACAGAACCCCAGATTAAGAGAGAGATTAAAGAAGCAAATACTACTTTGACTATTGAAAAGATTTGGTATAGCAGCAGGCAGGTATACGTATTTTATTCCCTAGAACCATATGTACCTAATACATATCTTAATTTTGGGCATCTGGAGCATCCTGAATACGAAAACGCAAAAACCGGGAATTATCGAAGCGACGGATATACTGCTAATTTTCCGGAAAGATCTGATGTACCCGTTATTGATGGAAAATATTATGGTAGGATAACGTATAATCCTTTGCGTGATGAAAAGGATCAGCTGCTGGCAAAAGTTAAAGACGTATATTTAACGAACATTAGTTTAAGGGAAAAGAATAAAACTTATGAAGTGACCCCCATAAAGATACCAGTTAAGTTCGATATCTCTAAAGAGAAGGCAGATCTTTTTAAACTCAATAAAGAAGTAGATTTATTAGGGAGAAAACTTTATTTACATGAGTTGGAAGTTGGTCCCGCGGAAAATAGCATAAAGTGTACTTTTAAGGGAAAAGAAAATGAACAGTTTTATTCGTTAGATTTAAGACTCATTACAGATAAGGGAGAGGAAAGAAGAATCAGTTCCATTAAAAGTAATAAAGATTATTATGGAGAAGGCTATGGATTAGTATTTACTTTTCCTCCTTTTGATGAACTTCCTCAAGAAATTGAGCTAAATATTAGCAATGTAGATATGATTGGTTCTGAAAAGGTGTCATTTGAATTAGATACGGATTTGTATAAGCAGTATTTAACAAGAGAAATGGGACAGGGCCATGAATTTAACGTTAAAAAGCTAATTGGTTTAAAAGGAAACAGTCAAACATATTTAGAACATGTTTATGCGGACAAAAGAGGTATAGATATAGAAATCGAACATAAAAATAAAGAAAATATAGAGAAGCCATATGAGGCTTTATTTGCAGCATCACCGCTAAATGATTCCTGTTATCGCACAGACCAGAAATATAAAATGGCTAATGTTGCCACAATAATTAATGAAAAAGGGGAACAAGGGGCCTTGGGTAATAGAGGAAAAGGTCCTGGGAATAGGATGAGTGGATTTATAGAAGCTGATTATGTAAAGGGATCACAAAAAATTAAAGTTATTGTAGAAAATCTTACTTTTCGTATTTTCGGGGAATGGAAGATACCTATCAAACTTGAAAAGTAACGGTATAATCAAGCACTAAGGAGATGGGGGTGTATATGAAAAAGTATTTATCTGTTGTATGTCTTGCCCTTGTACTTTTCTTATGGACGGGATGCAGCAAAGTAGAAGAGTTGAAAGAGGCCTATCAAAAGGGAGATTTGGAGAAGGTCTTGCAGATAGCACAGGAGCTAAGCGAAGAACAACCCCATAACCCGGATTTACATTTTTACATAGGTCAGGCTTACGAGAATCTGGGAAGGTTAAGAGAAGCTCTCAAAGAATATGAGCTGGTGCTTATTTTAAGGCCACATTATGATAGCAAGTATGGTAATAAAGAAGAGGTTCAAAAAAGGATAAGTAAAATCAAAGAGCAGCTAGCTCAAGAGGAAGAAAAACGTAAAGAAAAAGAGAAACTAGTTGCTTTTAAAAGGCTTGCAGAAATACCAGTGGAGAAAGAAAATGCTAAGGAACTAAGCCAAGCTTATACAGAGGCACTATCTTTCAAACAGGATACGGCTATTTTATTACAAGGTATATATGATTTAGCAGGAATAGGTAAGGTTGATTTAGCTTATAACCTTTATGAAAGATTTAAGGATAAGGCAGAAGATATAGATGAGGTAATAAATCCTAAAAAAGAAAATTACTTTGCAGAAGCTAAGAAAAAAATCCCCCAGATTCAAGCCCAAAAAATCGGGCAGGGGGCCAATATTGAGGGCCTGGTAACGTTATATTATCTTGCTGACGATTCAGGTTTACTATATATGATTAATACTGGACAGAGTTCCAATAATATGTACTTGTATCATTTTGCTATTCAGACTAAGAAAAATGAACAGATTTTATGTGGTAGTTGGAAACAAGAGGAAGGCCAATTCAAAACCTTACTAGATGGAAGGATTCTCTATTGTGACGGAAGCAAAATTATTATATTAAATGGGGAAACTTTTAAAATAGAAAAAGAAGTTACATTGCCTGATGATGTAAAATACGTAGATGTTTCTTACGATGGGAGAAAAGTAGTTTATACTAAAGGTAACAGTGGTTTATGGGTTGATACTTTGGATTTCCAAGAGCCCCAGCGTATACTTGCTAGGGACGAAGAAACTACACAAGGGTTCGAACCTAGATGGTCCCGGTGGAATAGGGATAGTACTAAAATTGCATATATTGAATATAGTGGGAAATCTCCTGCAGGTGTAGGTGTTATCTACGAAGATGGAAGCAACAAGGTTTTTAAAGAAATGGCTAATGTATATGAGCCCATCTGGTTTCCAGATGGTGAAAAAATTGCAGTAGCAACTAATTCAGATGGAGCAGAATCTGGAGAAAGTTGGATTTGGTATATAACTAAAAATTCTGTTAAACAAATTAGTAAGATGAAGGGTATTAATGCGGTAGCAATATCACATAAAGGTGAAAGAGTTTCTTTTTTAAAGTTTTGTGGCATAGGTTATAATTTATGGATAAAAGATCTTATTACAGAGAAAGAAAGTCTGATCGGAGGCAATATAGGAGTAATTGATTATGCTTGGTCTGCTGATGATAAAAAAGTAGTTTATGCAGTTAAGTCCGGGAAGGGAAAGCCCTATACATTCTGGCTAAGTAATATAAAGTAAAGACTATGAAATAAAAAACTGTTGAAAAATGAATTCAACAGTTTTATTATTCAGCAGTGCTAGTAATGCTTATGGTGACAAAAATGTAAGATTGGAGATAAGTTTTGTAAGAGAGAAAACTGGTGGGTTTTATATTGTTATATTAGTATTAATATAGGATGCTGTTGGATATTTTTAAAGGGTATTTAAATGTGGAGGAAACTAAAGATGAAGTTTCAAGATCTGCTAGATACTGAAAAAGATTGTATAAAGATTATATATAATTTTACTTATAGACTAAGTTACAATAGAAAATTAGCGGAAAAGCTGACTAAAAGGACAATAATTAATTATCTACAACAAAAAGTTATGTTTCCTAGTCCCCAAGCCAAGCCTATATTGATAATGCTGAAAGAAGCCTGGCATATATTTGAAAGAGAGTATGGGTTTACTAACCATGATAGTAGCAATTCCATAGAAAATGCTATTTTGCAGTTAAAACCCGAGATACGTTGCGCTATTGTTCTAAGGGATATCCAAGGTTTTACTATTGAGGAAATTGCCTTAGTGTTATCAAAAAATATTTTTGAAGTAAATTCATTAATAGCTACAGGAAGAAACTACTTATCTAGATACACTTATCCCTCGATGAAAAGAACGAGGGATAAGTGTTAAAGAACTCATGTTATATTTGTCCGATTATAGTAGCGCTTAATAAAATCATGGACAAAATTAGAACCTCTACTAGCAATGATCCCTGTAGCGATAATACCTATATAAGGAATTCTAGAAGGAAACCCCAGAAGTTCAAAAATATCCAGGTTCATATTATAAGCATAAGCAATAGCTATAACGGCAGAAATGCAGCGGAGGGTAAAAGGAGAAAAATCGGGGGTAAATTCTGTATTTTTTACCACAGCACTTACAAAGGCGGGTGTATCCATAATAAAAAATTGGATTGTGGCCTCAGTAAGAATAGCTAATGCTATTAAGGCGCCTAGGGAACTAAAGTCAGGCATTGCTAGACCTCCTTATTAAACTTAATAGACCAATGAAAATTTAATGAGAGAATGTTGACAAGGAAAAGCACACTGATTTTATTGCAGTGTGCTTTTGATAAGTTTGCAAGAATTGACTTAGTGGGGGTTAGAAGCATTGAGCAGGTGGTGTTGGTGGACATACGCCCGGTAATGTAACACATGGTGCAGGTACGCAGAAGCCGTAGCTAGGAACAAGAAGCTGTACTTCCA
Organism: Clostridia bacterium; assembly: GCA_018433015.1. GTDB lineage: Bacteria > Bacillota > Peptococcia > DRI-13 > SV3-B141 > SV3-B141. The sequence goes on from JAHDSB010000027.1 coordinate 64,317, forward strand.
GAATGCATTTTACAACAACGCAAACTTGTAAAGTACATGTAACAGTTATAGTAGGATCATAGCCAGAAGGAACGTTAGTTACAATACAACTACAGAATATAACTGTACTTTCGCTACAATCAGGGTTAACACCAGGTGGGCAACATAATGTCACAGTTTTTGTGAAGGTGAAAGTTCTTTGAACGGTTTCAGTTGTATCTTTAGGGTTTGTTAGTGTGACAGGGACGGATATTAAGAGGGTGATTGTAAAGAATCCTCCACCGGCATCTACACGACCTACCTCTTGACATGTGATATCACCTGTTTGTGCACAAGGGATTATATCACCCTCAACAAAAGTATCAGTAAATTCTGTTGCGGTAGAAATGGTAGTGTCCCTTGAAATATCATGGACCTGGAAGCAGCTGTCATATACTTTATCAACTACAATACATTCTATTCTAGTTGGAGGTGGACAGCCTTCTGGCGGACATACGCCTGGAGAGATTTGAGCAACCTTAGCATCTGACATTTATTTTTACCTCCTTTTTATGTCAAGTTCAATTTGTTTTATTCTATTGTATTGTATTAAGCTCACAATCCTTTTGTTACAGTATGACCAAAAAAAGATGAATAACTAAGCATAGATTCTGTAGTAGTAGTATATTATTTTAGTTAACAGGAGTTGAAAAGTTATATAGAGTGGAGATTTTAAATGAAAAAGTTATTACTTTCAGGGGAAAATGATATTTGGTATTTTAAAACAACTTCTACAGAAATGATGTTTTATTTATTAATAAATTCCCAAAAGGTTAAAGACGTAAATTCTTTTGATACTATTATTGATAAAGACTATAATCCCCATATAATTTTGGAAAGGAAAGGGAAGCTTTTATATTATCACTGGAGTGGAAGGCAATGGGAAAAAGGGCCTCACCCTAATGTAACGGATTATTCGAAGTTTTTTTTGACTTTAAGTAAAGAATTAGGTTCTGTTTTAGTGATGTGTAAGGAAATTGGTCCTGGAATAGAAATAAGATTATTAACTTTACAGCAAAATACTTGGAAAGAGTTGGCGAGGGATATTATATCTGATCCTATTAGAGTTAAAGCTGTATTTTATGATGATGAATGCTTTCTTATTTATACTAAAGATGAACTTACTAAAACAACAGTAGGAATTGCAAATTTATCTGATAATAGATGGAAGATAATCTATGAGTCTGAAATACTAAACGGAAAACTGTTAAACTGGGCAGTAAAGGATGGTTTAATATATTTATTAATGGGTCAAGTAATAGGAAGTGACAGTATTTTTCACATGTGTAGTGGATATTATCAAAAGGGTTTTTTTAGTAAATCTCTTTTAGGTTCCATAGATGGATGGGAGGGAAATCCTGGCATATATTCATGTGAAAATAATAACATGAAAATCATCTGGAGTTATTTAAACAATATATATCTAGGAGAAGTTGATACTAAAAAGCAGGAATTTGCAAAAATAATTAAATCAGATATCTTTTACCCCTCAGAACTGAAGGTTATGACAAACTCCTATAATTTGGGTCAGAAAGTTATGTTTTTAAATATTTTTGGTACAAAGCTGGATTTCCCTTTGATTTTGACTTGGGAAGAATTAGAGCTAATGATAAGGGGAAAGGAGTTTTCCCAAAAAAAATTTAATAGACCTACCAGGTCTAACTAACAGCTTCTTCAGCCGCGTTTAATGTAGTTATAACCTAATTTGGATATTGTGTAAGCAACCATTTGCAGGCTGGTTTTAGAGGTATCAATGTATACCTTTAATTTTTTTCGGTTAAGGAAAGGTTTTACTTGTGTTATTCCTTCCAAAGAAAGAAGTGAAGATGTTATAGTTTCCACGTCTTCATCACTGTTCATATCTGTAATTGTAATCATTATGGGAATATTCCTTTTACGCAGTATATAAAGATCTTCTTGTTGTTTTTTTGATGCATTATAGTAATTATTATTTTTGAGAGTTTTATTCTCTTTCACTTTATCTTGATACCAGCTCATACTAGTCCTCCTTATTTAGGCAACTGCCTCAAAAGTATGATAATCATTTTTCAGTTCTCTCAAAACTAACATTCTTTTGTTGCATTAAATATTCAATAAAGCCTCTACTGATGAAATCAGGATTATAACAGATAGCAACAGTATCGGGCTTTTCTAGGACACGGATCTCTTTTACTATAGGATAAAGAGTTTCAACCATTTTAGTTTTTATATGCTCATCCTCAAGATTATCAATTATATATTCACAAGTTTTTTCTTTATGTAGCTCCAGGGTTTCTCCGCGAGCATCTATCCAAAAGCGTGTTTGTGGTTTTCTCATTTAAATCCTCCTTTGCTGTGGCTTTATGTTATACTATTCATTTCAAATATAGTTTGTTCTTGAGAAGTATATTCTTTCCTAAAAATATACAGCTAGCACTGATACAACAAAATAGTAGGCATATAACCTTATAAGTGACAAAAATTCAATAAATTAACTCCCAACTTCATTTCTGGCAATTGTTTTTGGTAATATCTTTAGATATATTTAACTTACTACTAAATTAATGATAGTAAAGGGAGGGCATTTATGGACAAAAAAATCTTAATTAAATCATGTGCAGTCTTGGGATTATCAGTTTTCTTAATGACGCAATTTTCAATTGGACAAGCCCATGCTTCCTGGGGAGCTGCTCGTTTAGTAGAGTTAAGGGCCCAACAAAACGCAACTCCTCCTGTTCCTACTAATCCCCCAGTTATACCAGAACCCGAACCAGAACCGGAATTAGAAAAGCCTCCCGTAACACAGCCTGATCCTCAACCACAGCCACCAGAAATTTCTGAGCCAACGCAACCTGACGAAGAACAAGAACAGCCCACGGGAATGTCTCAAGAAGAACTGTTAATGTTGCAAATGGTTAATGAAGCTCGAGAAAAGCAGGGGTTAAAGCCTTTACAACCCATGGCGAAGTTGAATGAACTTGCTAGATTAAAGAGTCAGGATATTATTGATAACAACTACTTTTCCCACACTTCCCCCACTTACGGATCTTTTGCTAATATGGTATACGATGCTGGCATTAGGTTTTACTCCGTAGGTGAAAATTTAGCGAAAGCTAGAAATGCAAAACATGCTTACTATTTATTCATGGCCAGCTCGGGACATAAAGCCAATATTTTAAGTACAAACTTTACCCACGTAGGCATAGGTGTAGTTCCCTATAAATATGGTGTTGTTGTTACTCAATTATTTGTTATGCAGTAGTAGAAAATTATTTCATAATAAAGAGGCCTCAATTAAAGGTATTTCATTACTTTAATTGAGGCCTCTTTATTTTATTTGCAAGGACTTAAGTTATAACCATTTACTATACCTGCACATATAGTGATAGTAGTGCAAAGCTAAAGTGGGGTGATATTAAATGTTTAATGTTTATGTGGGTGAAAACTACGTTATTAGCTACGATAAGAGTAAAGAGACAACATTTCAGGTAGTTTGCTCATCTCATAATGTCCCTTATCTAAAAAAGGATGAGGAGAACTATATTCTTTTTCCTTCTTTAAGGGGTGTTAATCTACTCGTTACTAATCTCAGCAAGGAAGATCAAAAAATAGATGAACTAGTGCAAAATCTTATTAATCAATTATTAAGTAGGGGAGCTCAAGTATTATCAGGAGTTTCCAATAAGTCATTTAGTACTTTTGCTAACATTATGAATGCCCAGATGTTGCTAGGATTTTATAGTAAAGATTGTAGTAATGACAGCGAATACCTGCGCATTTTTTATTCTTTAAAGAATAAGACTAAGAGTTTAAGTCTGGTTTCTGCCATAGCAAATAACTTGCAGAAACAACAACAACCGTTACCGTATAAAATAGCTAATATCTTTGAAGTATTAGGAAATTTGAAATATTTGAAGGTTTATTTATGTGAGGTTCCTACGGTGTTGTTAGAAATCAACACATCAATATTAGAAAAGTATGATATAGAATCAGTGGTGATAAATGGTCTCATAGATATTTTTCAAAACCGCCCCGAGGAAAACGAACTTTTAAGTTTATGTGATATTATGAAATATTTAGAAACAGAAGAGACCTGTACATATGAGAAAGACAGTGAAAATCAAGAAGAAGAGGTTAATAACATAGAGATCATAAGTGTAGAGAGTTTACAAGAAAGTGAGGAAGAAAGTGGTATAAAAGAAGTTAAAGTAACGGAAGAAGATAAAGCGCCGGATTTATTAGCTAATTGTACTAAAGAAGAGATCGATAATAAACCCCAACAATTAAAAACTGCTTCCATATCTAAGAAAAAGAAGGCACTTGACAATAAAAAGCAAGATAATAAGTTAGCTAACAAGCAAAAACCCAGAAGAAATTATTTATCATGGATACCTCCTTTTGAAGAAAATATATATCAGTTTAGAGCACATTCTTATGAGGAAGACAATGCTTTTATCCCTATGCAACCTAAAAAAGAACCTAAAAGTAAACCTGTTAATTATCAACCATATCAAAAGGAAAAAAGCAGGGAAAGAATATATCCCGTATATAAAGAACCTGTTAATCTTTTAGATGAATTGAAGACTCTGGGAACCCTGGTAGAACAGAATGATGAAAAAAATAATATGTATGTTTAATAGAAGGTTTTTTAGTTGAGGAGGCTGCTATGAAAGTTTTGCAAGAGCTACTGCTTTTAGGACCTGTTGACGAAGTTACTGGTTATGGTGAAATATCACGCCAAATTGCCTTTGGTTTAAATAGGATAGGAATAAAAGTAGGTATTGAAGCACAAAACTGGAGCAGGTGTCAGATAAACTTGAATGATAATGATAGGAAACGTTTAAAAGTAATGAAGAATCAACAGGATAACTACTCACATTATTTATATGTCAATGTGCCCCAGTTTTTTAGAACTAGTAAGGGGAAATTAATAGCAGGATATACGATGTCTGAGGCCAGTGGTATTCCGGGTTATTGGGTGAAAAGTTGTAATTGTGTTGATTTGTTATTCGTGCCTACATCATTTAATTATGAAACATTTCAGGAAAGTGGTGTGCAGCAAGATAAGCTTAGAATAGTACCTTTAGGAGTTGATCATCAAATCTATACGCCGGAAGGCAAGAAATACCCTTTGCGGAGATCTGAGGCTTTGTTTACTTTTCTTTCAGTAGGGGAATGGGTAGAGCGCAAAGGCTTTGATCTTTTGATACAGGCCTTCGTTGAGGAATTCAGCAGAGCGGACGATGTTTGTCTTGTCCTCAAATGTCATAGTAGTGGTAGTGATTATGATCCCACGGGCGATAAAATATTAAAGGAAATCAAGAAAATTACTGCAGGTATAAAAAATACAGATGTACCTCCCATCAGGCTAATACCGTATACTTTACCGAGTTCAGAAATGCCATCTTTGTATAGAACAGCCCATTGCTTTGTGTCGCCTACCCGGGGTGAAGGTTGGAATATGCCAGTATATGAAGCTATAGCTTGTGGTGTACCTGTTATCACAACTAAATTGTCGGCACATTTAGATTATTTAAACCAGGAGAATTCTTATTTGCTTGAGATAGAAGAGTTAGAGAAAATCCCTTCCTTTAACAACCCAAATGATAAAATTTATCATGGGTTTTCATGGGCAAAACCTAGTAAAGAACATCTAAAATATTTAATGAGAGAGGTATACGAGAAACATGAATCTGAAGCTAAGGGCAAAGCAAAAAAAGCTTTGAACATGGTTAGGAATTGTTTAGGATGGAATTTATGTGCACAACGCATTATAGAATATATTAGCAACTGCTAAATATAGACAGTTGCTTTTTTACATTTGAGTTTAGTAGATCTTAAGTAACCATCTAAGTGGACAATGAATAAAATAGGATAAAGCCAAAGTTCATTGGAGGACGTATATGAAAAAAATTGCTTTAATATTAGCGGGAGGAAAGGGAAACCGTTTTTGGCCCAAAAGTTCCCTGGAAATGCCTAAACAATTTATTAATATAATCGGAGATTCAACTTTATTTCAAGAGACGGTAAAAAGAGCTGCATTAATCACTGCTGAGGAAGATATTTATATTGTTTCAAGTTCTAGCTGTGTTAGTTTCATAAAAAATCAGGCACCCCAGATTCCCCAAGAAAATATAATATTAGAACCTTGTGGTAGAGACACAGCCCCAGCCTTAGGCTACTCCCTAGTTTGGCTTCAGGAAAAATATTCTGAAGCAGCTCTTTTTATATTGCCTTCCGATCACTATGTAGCAGAGATGGATAAATGGAAAGAAACATTAATAAAGGCTTGCGATTTAGCAGAAAGTAAATCGCCGGTTGTAATAGGTATAAGCCCTAACAGACCTGAAACAGGCTATGGTTATATTAAGAAAGGAAATAAATGTTTCGAAAAAAATCAGGTGTATTGGAAAGTAACAGAATTTATTGAAAAACCCGATTTTAATAAAGCTTTAAAGTTTTTGGAGGCACAAGATTATTTGTGGAATAGCGGCATGTTTATTTGGAAACTATCAGATCTTATTAAACAATATAAAAAAAATTTGCCCTGTACATTTGAACAAATATCTGAAATATATACAATCATGAAAAATAATAATTGGAACTACTGGTTAAAGGAAGATGTAGTTGAGGTAAAAGAAGAATATAAAGCTATTAACCCCATTTCCATTGATTATGGAATCATGGAACATCTCCACAACATATACTTATTGCCGGGTATTTTTCTTTGGGATGATGTGGGGGGATGGCAAGCTTTAGAGAGACTGCATCCAAAAGATTCCAATAATAATATAAATCTAGGTAATGCTGCCTTAATAAAATCAGATAACTGCATCGTAGACTGCTATGATGGCACTGCTTTAATAGCAGGTATAAAAGATACCGTAGTAGCACATCAAGACAGTAAGTTATTAGTTTGTCATAAGGATTATTTGCCCCAACTTAAAGAGCTATTAAAAGAAGCAATTTTTTTCAAACGAGAAGAAAGTGAGGAACATGAAGGAATAAAAAAAGTAGAAAAACCATGGGGGCAAGAGATCTGGTGGGCAGTAACTAATAAATATGCTGCTAAGATTTTAGAAATAGAAAAAGGGTCTTCTACTAGTTTTCATTATCATCAAAAAAAATTGGAAACTTTTTATATCACTAAAGGAAGGGGAACTATTAAACTTCAGGAAAGAACAGAGGAGTTATATCCCGGCAAAGTAATTGAAATATATCCCGGGGAGCCTCACCGCTTAAATGCTTTGAGTAATCTTCAAATAATTGAAGTTTCAACACCGGAACTTGATGATGTTGTTAGAATTTCTGATTATTATGGACGTTCGGATTAAATTTGAAAGGGAAGGATTGATATTATGAGGATATTAATAACAGGCATTAGCGGTTTCGCCGGCAGTCATTTGGCTGAGTATGCTTTGCAACTGGGAGAAGTAGAAGTCTACGGTACTATTCGTAATAGGAGTCGTTTAGATAATATTAAGCATCTGTTGCATAAAATTAAGTTAGTGGAATGTGATTTGCGGGACCCATTTTCTGTAAGGAAAATAATCAGTGATGTAAAACCTGAGAGAATATTTCATTTAGCCGCTCAAAGTTTTGTGCCCACCTCTTGGAAAGCACCGGAAGAGACCTTAACCACTAATATTGTAAGTGAATTAAATATATTTGAAGCACTGAGATTAGAAAAAGTAGATGCTCGAGTGCAAATTGCTTGTTCTTCTGAGGAGTATGGTCAAGTCTACCCGATAGAAACGCCTATTAAAGAAGATAATCCTTTAAGACCTCTTAGTCCCTATGGAGTAAGCAAAGTTGCACAGGATTTATTGGCCTATCAATATCATGCTTCTTATGGATTATACACAGTGCGAACACGTGCCTTTAATCATACGGGACCACGGAGAGGGGAAATATTTGCTACCTCTAATTTTGCAAAACAGATAGCTGAGATAGAAAAAGGACTTAAAGAACCTGTTATTTATACAGGAAACTTAGAAGCTTTACGAGATTTTACAGATGTGCGGGATATGGTTAGAGGATATTGGCTAGCGTTAGAAAAAGGTACACCAGGAGATGTTTATGTGTTAGCCTCTGGAGAAGCTTATTCTATTGGCCGAATGTTAGATGTGTTGCTTTCTTTTTCAACAAGTAAAGTAACTATAGAGCAGGACTCTTCCAGAATGAGACCTTCGGATGTTCCTATTCTATTAGGAGATGCTACTAAATTTCAGCAGCAATGTGGATGGAAGCCGGAGATTAGTTTTGAAAAAACCATGGAAGATTTACTTAACTATTGGCGTGACAGAATAAGAATTAATATACAGAGTGGTGAGGTAAATGAGCAAGATTAGGGGTAAGAACTTATTATTCAATGGTGCTTTTGATATTGAAGATCCTGAGATAGTTTTTCCTATGGGCTGGCTTCCTTGCAATGAAAATATAGGAACTGTTTTACAATGGTCTGGAGAAAAAGCCGTATATGGTGATCATACCATAATAATAGATAATCATAACTACACCGAGAATATGACAGGTATTATGTTGGAAGATAAATATTATTTTGATGTTAGACAAGGGGAAGAATATGAAATATCGGCGTGGATGGCAACAGAGCGGAGAGGAGTACCTTTACGTTTAATTGTTGTTATGAGAAAGCCTGATTATTCCTACCTTTGTGAAGAACACTTTAAATTTTTATCTACCCAGGAAATGTCTCGCTATGAAGGAACATTTACTATACCTGCTAAAGCAGCTCTGCTAAATGTGAGTGTAGGAGTGCATGATACTGAAGAAACATTGCCAAGCAAAACCTGGATATCATGGGTAGCTTTGCGTAAATTAATGTAGATAGTAGAGGGAGAAGAGCTATGCTAAGAATTAGAATTCATGGCCCTTTTGATGATGTGACAGGTTATGCTGAAACTGTGCGGCAAATAGCAATGAGCTTATTTGATATAGGAATAGAAGTTTCCATGGAAGTATTTAACTGGGGAACTACGCGGATAGATTTGTCTAGGGACCAATTAAAGAAGGCGGAGATAATCAAACAAAAAAATAATAAATATGATGTAATTCTTAATATCAGTATTCCTATTTTTTTTAATATAGTACAAAACAAACCGTGCCTAGGTATAACTATGTTGGAGGTAGATGGTATTCCTGAAAAGTGGTCTTATATATGTAATAAGCTGGATAGTATCATAGTACCTTCAGAATTCAATAGAAACACGTTTTGTAATAGCGGTGTTTTGTTAGAAAAATTAAAAGTTGTACCTTTAGGTGTAGACTCCCAGTTTTTTGTTGATGATGGGGCGTGTCTATTCCCCTGTTTAAATAACTATGACTTTATTTTTTTATCTATAGGAGAATGGATACCTCGCAAGGGTTTTGATTTTTTGATAAAAGCTTTCTTACAGGAGTTTACTAGTGCAGACAATGTATGCCTTGTTATAAAAAGTCATTCTAACGGGAAAGATTATGATCCTTGTGGTTTAGCAATAAAATTTGAAATTAAAAAACTTATTAAACAAGTTAAAAGAAAGAAGGGGGTTAAATACCAACCTCCCACTATAACTGTTATTCCATATACCTTACCGGCTCAAAACATGCCGGCCTTGTACCGCCAGGCCCATTGTTTTGTTTTAGCAACCAGAGGAGAAGGGTGGAATATGCCGGCTTTTGAAGCTTTAGCATCGCGGGTTCCTGTTATAACTACAAAATGGTCTGCTCATTTAGACCATTTAGATGAAACCAATTCATATTTAATTGAGCTGGAAGGATTAGAACAGGTACCTTCTTATGGATTGAGTACAGATGAGATTTATAGGGGATTTAAATGGGCAAAGCCTAGTATGGAACATCTACAATATCTATTAAGATATGTTTATGAAAATTATGAAGAAGCTAAGGGTAAAGCAGAAGCAGGGGCTAATTATGTAAAAAACGAACTTAGTTGGAATAAATGTGCCCAAAAGATAGAAAATATTTGTTTGAATAGTAAAAATGTTAATAAGAATTAAAGGATGAGCGGATTATGGTACGTAGTGTTTTATTTACAAGTAAGAGACCGCAAATTATTATGGTGTTACCTTCATGGCAACAGCGATGTGGAATTTCTGAATATACTAGGTCCTTAACAGATGCCTTAAAAAATGAGGGCTGTAATGTTGAAGTAGTTAAAGATATTTTATTACTATTGGGAAAAGGAGATATTACAGAAGAAAAAATAATACATTTACAGTATGAATACAGCTTGTTTACTTACCCAGTCATCCAGAAGATAATCACTCATTTGCATAGTAAAAACATTCCTTTTCTGATAACAGCTCATTCATATACCCAGGAACTAGCAGTATATAATAATTTATTAAAAGAAATAAAGCCTTTAATAGTTCATAATACACACATAGCTAAAAAGATGAGTTGTGATGGTTGGAATTCTAAAAATTTAAGAGTGATACCAATGGGAGTAGATGATATCTATCAACATAGCAATAGTAGTAAAGGGAGGCAAGAGTTAAAAATAAGTGGAGATCCCTGTATCGGTTTTTTTGGCTTTATGCATTGGTATAAGGGCATCCTTCACTTGCTGGAAGCAGTAGATATAATTAAAAAGCATAAACCTCTGGTGAAATGTTTTATGTTTTCTAGTCTTTCTGAAAACGAAGGTTCGCAAAAGTTTTATAAATTATTTCAGACGAAATTAAAGAAGCTTAAAATAAATAATAATATTTATTTAAATACAAAGTATCTTCCCAAAGAAGAACTAATCAAGCATTTATCATTAATGGATGTAAATATATTACCTTATGTAGATTCTAACTACTATGCCTCCTCGGCAGCTGTTAGAATGCTTTTAAGTGCAGGTAAACCAATAATAACGAGCAATAGCAATTTTTTTGCAGATTTACAAGAGGGAGTATATAAAATTAATGAAGTAAGTAGCCAATGTATAGCTGATGCTATATGTTACGTGCATAATAATCTTGAACTACAGGAGAGTTTATTAAAAAAGGGAGAGAATTATGTGAAATCCCATCCTTGGAAAGTTTGTGCACAACAACATATAGGAATATATGAAGAAGTTTTTAAACAAAAATAAAAGAAGAGAGTCTTAGGCTGGTTCAACACCCCAAATGTTAGTTTTTTACTAATACTTGGGGTGTACTTCAGTTCTAGGACCCTTCTTCATTTCTTTAGACCGAATCTATACATTAAAAGTATCGGTTTCAGTAAGAGAATCGCATTTATCAAAAAAACCCAGGATATATACATCCTCTTTACTTATGTTGACAAAGCGGTGAGCGATATAAGGTGGTACAACAATTATTTGAGTATCGTTTTCTGAAAGATGTAATGTTTCGGATTCTTGAGTTAATACATTAGTAAGAGTCAAAAGGCAATGACCTTTTATGATGAAAAAATATTCTGTTTTTTGTTCATGATAATGATTTGCTTTACTAACCCCCGGTTTTACAGTTGTTAGATATAATAGTCCCTGGGAACAGAGTTTTGCTTGATCTCCTCGGAAGATTTCAACATGCCAACCCCGCTGGTCTTCTTTTTTTACTAGGTCAATAATACTAACTGAGTCCAAGGTTAATACCTCCTTTATCCAGTGCAACACATCTGGATATTTTTTGACTATAAGGAGAAAAAAGAAAAGAATTTTGACAAAATTTGCTGACGTATTAGTTCATATTTTATATTATGAACTTGTCAAAAGGATTGTGCAGATAGGAATTTTTAGAGGTATAACAAAACAGGGAAGTTATGAATAAAATATAGGAGCTTGCTTAATAAAATTGATTTAGTCACGAGGTGATGACATGCCTAATAGTAGAAGAAATTCAATTACAGCAGTATATATTGTTAAAAATGAAGAAGAATACTTACCCTTTTCTATCAAATCAATATATAATGCGGTGGATAAAATAATAGTATTAGATAATGGTTCAACGGATCAGACCCCATTGATTGCAAAAGAGTTTGCTAAAGTACAGCTATTATTTGATGAAAGAGAAAATTTTAGCTATTTACGAAATAAAGCTTTGCAAAAGGTGGATACAGAATGGTTCCTTTGGGTTGATGCTGATGAGGTATATTACAGGGATATTGAAGAAAAATTACCTGTACTGCTGCAAAACAAAAAAGTAGACTGTTATTATTGCTGGTTTTACCATCTGATGCGGAGTTATTATTATATGCAAAATATTAGTGATAAAGATGGACGTTATAAGCGAATATCTATTGTTCGCAATTCACCTAACATCAGATTTAAAGGTGCTGTGCATGAAAGATTAACAGGCTGCGGAAAAAATCAAGCAGATTCTGATTTGTTTTTTGTCCATTATAGCTATACAAAACCTCCGGAAGTAATTCTAGAACATTGGAAACAATACGATAGACTTGGTGGGACCAATACTGTTGATGAAAATACTGACCCACAAAAGTTGTTAGTAGATAGGCCACTGTATCCTTTTCGCAGAGAACATCCAGAAGTCATCAGAGATTATGTTCATAAAAAGGCAGAAATTTTAGCTAGCCAGGGCAATAAATTATATCAAAAGTTACCACCAGAAGTAGAAGCAGAAGGAATAAAGTTATGAGGATAGCTTTTATTTCTAGTTGGCGGGCAAAATGTGGAATTGCCGAACATACCAGGTTTTTAGCAGAAACATTGCAACAACTGGGGCATGAGGTAATAATCTTATGTAATTACCCCCTAGATGATTTGCCGGATAGGGAATCATCTATCGAATATTATCCCTTTTTTTATACAAGTTGGCATAAAGAAAGGGGTGTCGATATATCTGGAGCTTTAGAAATATTACAGAAAAAAAAGATTGATATTATTCACTGGCAATATCAAAACTTTCTTTATCCTGATCCTTTTTTAAAACAGATATTGAAAGTAGCACTCCGGATCCCACTAATAGTAACTTTTCATGATCCCCTTCTTCCTCGTGAATTTCCTCGGGATATATGTGAGGGGGCAGTCTTTCACTGTGAAGATACCTTAAATTTAATTGGGTGGAATAGACCATATTTAATAGCGCCTATCGGTATACATTTATGGGAGGACCGGCCTAAAAAATTACTGCGAAATAAACTGAAAATATCTTCCCGCCATGTTCTTTGCTCTTTGGGTTTAGGTCGAACTGACTACCAGAAAGTGATGCAAGCGTTAGCAAATTTAAAGGATAAATATCCCGATATTCTCTATATTGCCATAGGGCCACAACCAAGTATTGAGAATATAAAAAAATTTGCTGAAGAGAAGGGGCTTTTGCAAAACCTCATTATCGATAATTCGTTTCCTGACATAGAAAAAATTAAAGATTATCTCCAAGCAGCTGATATGATAGTTTTTTATTATCCCAACTTTGCAGTGGAGGGGGTTTGTTCTGCTGCTGTGAGATTGGGAATTGCAGCTCAACGACCGGTAATAATTACAGATGTAAACTTGATGAAGGATCTTCCTCAAAAGCTAAAAATTACTTACGATAAAAGAGATGAATTAAAACATCGTATTGAAGAATTATTTAATAATAAAAATTTGTATCGCCAGGTTTTAACTATACAAAAGGATCTGATAAATCACTATAACTGGACTAATGTTGCTGAAAAACATGTAGATTTTTATAGAAAGTTTATCTAGCTTAAACCCTAAAGCCTTAAAAGAGAAAGAGTCCCCAAGTTATCTCAAAATACTTCAGGGACTCCTTCTTTTTATATACTTTTTAATGAACCCCACTTTTTTGCATAGTATGCAGCATTATGGCGGCTGGCTTTGCTTTGTTCTATATATTTGCGTGTACCCATGGCTTCATGCCAAACGACGCTAGCTTTAGTTATCATTACTTGATAACCTTTAGCAGAAATACGGTTATTATAATCCCAATCTTCATATCCACCACACCGCTTATAATATTTATCAAAAAAACCAACTTCTTCTATCACATGACGTGGCATTATCCAAGGGCAGCCATTGCCTGGAAAGAGAATATTTTGGTTATTTCTCATAAAAGCTTCTGCATTTTTAAAATCATCTTGTTGGGAGTTATCCCACCAATTATAAGGGCTAAGCTTACCTATACTCTTATTATTTTGTAAAACATTAAGCAAAGCTTCTAGCCATCCTGAGAAAAACAGCATATCATTATGGATCCAGCCAATATAAGAAATAACAGGTTTATTCAAATAGTATTTTAATCCTTGATTTAAGGCAATAGCTAATGAAGTATCTTTTTTGTTAGTAATAATTGGTATATGCATTGCATGTAAATAATTAAGGGTGCCATCCGTAGAGTTATTATCAACTACTAATAATTCAAAAGGATGATGCGTTGATCGATAGAGCCTTTCTAAGGCTTGTTTAGTTTTATCAAGTTGATTAAAGGTTGTTAAAATCAAACCAACATTTACCTTTTGCATTCAATTACCACCTTTTTCTCATGTCACTATTAATATATGGGATATAATATAACTTTGTTATTGTGTTGTTGTAGTGTGGAATATTTATTCCTCAATTTACCGGGTGACTTTCACTTTGACCCATGTTATCCTGTTAAGTACGGTTCCAAAATAACAATATTTTAGAAATGAGGGATAAAATGGATTTAAAGAAAGTCAGAATTATGTTAGGATTCGCATTACTTTTCCTTTTCTCTTTTTCACTTTTAGCCCCCGTTGCAAATGCCTCACTACAGCCTTCTGATCAGCAGACAGTCATGGCTAAACCTGGTGATAATAATGCGACTGTAAAAGAAATAAAGTCTATGCTTAAAGAGCAGGGCTATTTATATTTTTATGGAAATACTAATGGGTACTATTCTAGAGCAACCAAGATTGCTGTATATTTATTTCAAAGAGCCAATAGGTTACCTGCTACCGGAATAGTTGACTCTTTGACTTATCAAGTACTGAAGGATAAATGTACTTCCGCGGAACCTCAGCCAGAGCCACAACCGACTCCTGATCCAGAACCACAACCTACACCAGAGCCAACACCTGAGCCTCAGCCAGAACCCCAACCTACACCAGAACCAACACCTGAGCCTCAGCCGGAACCCCAGCCTACACCAGAACCAACACCTGAGCCTCAGCCGGAACCCCAGCCTACACCAGAACCAACACCTGAGCCTCAGCCGGAACCCCAACCTATTCCTGAACCAACACCTGAGCCTCAACCAGAACCTCAACCGGCTCCTGATGTGGCAGGATTATCTGCAGATGAACAGCAAATGCTAAATCTCATTAATGAAGAAAGGGCAAAGGCTGGTGTTGCACCCTTACAGGCAGATATGCGGCTGGTGCAAAGTGCTCGTAAAAAGAGTCAGGATATGATCGACAATAATTATTTCAGCCATACTTCACCTACTTTAGGTAGTTTTGCTGAGCTAATTCGCAGTACTACCGGAGGAGATTACGGATATATTGGAGAAAACTTAGCAGGTGCACCGTCTGTTGAAATAGCTCATAAAAACTTAATGAACAGTGAGGGACATCGTAAGAATATTCTTAATCCAAATTACACTCATATTGGGATAGGAGTAATTGATGGTGGACCGTACGGTAAAATGTTTACTCAACATTTTGGCGGCTTAATTAAATAAAGTGGTTTTAATTTGGCATATTAAAGGTTGGAGGATACTATGTATTCTCCAACCTTCTATATTTTAGGTAGTAATGATTGAATTTATATTGTAAAGAAAAGGACAAAAGAGAAGTATTAGCGAATAATTAATAATGTTTGTTAGAAAACACAGAACAAAAGGGAGTTGATATCCTTGATTATTGCAGTTGTTGATGGATTAGGAGGAGGAATAGGAGCTCAATTAATACAAAAATTAAGTAAAGAAATAACGGATAAAAACATACAAATATGGGCCTTGGGTACTAATGCTAATGCTACTTCCGTGATGGTTAAAGCAGGAGCTAATAGAGGAGCTACAGGGGAAAATGCTTTAAAAGTTTGCATAGCAGAAGTAGATGTGGTTGTAGGTCCTTTTGGAATAATTATGCCCAATGCAATGATGGGTGAAATAACTCCTGCTATTGCAGAATGCATATCCACAAGCAAATGTCGTAAAGTGTTGCTTCCTGTAAATCAATTACATGTAGAGTTAGTTGGTTTTGAAAATAAACCTCTAAACGATGTAATTAAAGAAGCGATTTTACTTTTGCTTAAATAAATAAG
The DNA here is from genome assembly GCA_018433015.1 of Clostridia bacterium. Taxonomy (GTDB): domain Bacteria; phylum Bacillota; class Peptococcia; order DRI-13; family SV3-B141; genus SV3-B141. Next base: position 80,515 of record JAHDSB010000027.1, read on the forward strand.
AACCCCTCCTTGTACCTCTTCATATTATAGGGTAGATAAAAATAACTATGTTATTTTATGAAAAGGAGGGATTATATTGCTAGATATGGAGTTAGCTGCGCAAGTCAAAGAATTATGGAAAAACCCTGAAATACAAGCAATGGCTCGTCGTTGTTTCCACAAAAAATTTAAATGTACGCCAGTGATTATGGAAAAAATTTGTGCTTCCGGTACAAGATGTTTCCATGATGTTCATTATCTCTTTGAATCTGAAAGCGGGCGTCCTATACCTGCCGATGCATGTCCCATTAATTGTGTAGTAAGCAACTTTGCTATATGTGGTGTTGGAAATGAGCCACTCCGAGATGCCCAGCAGCCTCCCAGAAGAATAGGGGATTGTGTAATCTTTACAGTAGTATACAAAGTACGTGTTTGGTTTGAGTTTTTTGATACTTGTTCAAACAGTGTTGAAGTTGGGATGGCCAGCAAAGTCTTTGAACGGGAACTGGCTGTACCCGTAGAAGATATTGACGGGGGATGTATACTTTGTCAGCCAGAAGCTGTGGATCTCTGCATAAGAAGAATTAACTTAGATTGCATCAGGGCTGTAGTTGTTCCTCGTCCCGAGGGATTCCCGTGTACTTACCCACCATATGCTATAGAGGTTACTGTGGAGAAAGAATTTTTTGCTCTAGAATCAGGACGTTCAATTGTATGTATTCCTACTTGTGTAGAAGAATGTATTGATCTACCGTTCCCAATATTCCCAGGAGAATGTGTTCCCTTTGAGCGTGAGCCAAAATGCGATGAGTATTGTGAGGAAACCGACTTAGATCCAGGACATTGCGCAGAATGTCCACCCCTTGATGATGAATAATCACAACAGAATATAATGTAAATACTTTTAAATTACGCCACTTTATAGTGGTGTTTTTTTTATCTACCCTCCCCATTGCTATATTGCTTTTTGTGACTTAAAAAAGGTAAAATGAGTACAATCGCAAATATAGTAATAAAGATATAGTTTAAATTTAGGTAGGAGGGAGATAGACTTGAATAAGTCTTTTTTGGAATACAACAAAAATGGTATGGTATTTTATACAATACCTTCTTTTGATAGGACAGGCTTGGTTACTCATGCTTTTAGTGGTAGGAAAGGAGGTGTCAGTGAAGATTCTTTCGCTAGTTTAAATTTAAGTATTTTAACAAAAGAGCCTTTAGAACGAGTATGGGAAAACAGAAATAAATTTTTAAATTTGTTTAATATCAAAACTGAGAATTTGGTGGGGTCATATCAAGTTCATAAGGATAGAATATATAAAGTAACAAAAGAAGATAGAGGGAGGGGAGCCTTTGATCCTGCTACAGTTATACCTGCTACAGATGCATTAATGACTAATGAAAAAGAGGTTCCCTTGATTGCCTTCTTTGCTGATTGTGTACCCGTATTTTTTTTAGACCCGATAAATAAAGCTGTAGCCTTAGCTCATGCAGGATGGAAAGGAACTGTTGCAAAAATAGCTGCTAAGACTGCCGGAGCTATGAAAGATGCTTATGGGACAGAAAGTAAGGATCTACTTGTGGCTATTGGTCCCAGTATTGGACCCTGTCATTATCAGGTTGACGAACCTGTAATCGAAAAAGTAAAGGAAGCATTTCCTTTAGAATGGGAGAGTTTATTAACTAATTGCACTGATGATGGACATGGACAATTAAATCTATGGGAGGCAAATCGCCTGCAATTGTTAGAAGTCGGAATTCCTAATGATAACATCACTATAGCAGGTCTTTGTACTTATTGTCATCAAGATAAGTTATTTTCCCATCGTGCCAGCATGGCTGGCAGACAAGCAGCTATAATAATGTTAAAGTAGGGGTGAATTTATGACGAAGCTATTAGTAGTAGATGATGAGTATTCTATTCGAGAACTTGTTAAGTTTAATCTAGAAAAAGCAGGGTATTCCGTAGAATGTTTAGATGATGGATTAAAGGCTATACAACATATAATGGAAAACCCCCCGGATTTATTAATACTTGATCTAATGCTACCGGGTATGGATGGGTTAGAAGTGTGTAATTATTTGCGCCGTCAGGAAGCTACACGTTTATTACCAATTATTATGCTTACGGCAAAAGGAGAAGAAATAGATAGAGTTGTAGGTTTAGAATTAGGTGCTGACGATTATATGACTAAGCCCTTTAGCCCAAGGGAATTAGTAGCTAGAGTAAAATCTTTACTAAGAAGGAGTCAGGTTGCTCCCCAGTTAAATGAACCTGCTGGAAATGCTATTGTACAGGGTGACATGAAAATATATCCGGATAGATATGAGGCCTTTTTAAAGGATGAATTATTGGAGCTGACTCCTAAGGAATTTCAGTTATTAGTACAATTGGCCTCTAATCCTGGAAAAGTATATACCCGAGAATTTTTACTGGAAAATATCTGGGGCTATGAATTTGCAGGAGATACCAGAACTGTTGATGTTCATATACGACATTTAAGGAAAAAATTAGAAATAGATCCGAGCCAGCCTGAGTTAATAGAAACTATCAGAGGTATTGGCTATCGGTTTAAAGGATAGTTATGAGAAAAATAACGTCCAGATCGGCTCTAATATATATCGTTTTAACATCCTTAACTTTTTTGGTTTTATATGAACTTACAGTTCGGTTCTCGCATAAATGGTATTATTGGCCTGTATGTATAGGTATATATGTTTTTAGTGTTTTGGTGTTTATTTTTTGGATAGATTATCAGACTAAGCTAATAGTAAAGCTTAGTGAAATGGCTAGGACTTTTGCGAAAGGTCATATAACTCCCATACCTTTTATCGCCAATGATGATGAAATTGGGGAATTGAGTGAGTCTATGCAAATTATGGCGGAAAACTTAAACAAACATTTGCAACAAACTCTGGAAGAAAGGGATAGAATTGAAACTATCCTGGCTAGCATGGCCGAAGGTGTCCTAGCTTTTGATGGTGAAGGTAAACTTATAATGATGAATAAAACTGCTGCAGAAATGCTTAAAGTTACTTGGGAAGAAGTTGCTCAGCGTTATTTTTTAGAAGTCCTGAGAAATCACAATTTAGCAGGTTTACTAAAAACGGGGTTGACTGACACAAAAAAGCAAGTAATGGAAATTAAACTGTTTCCTACAAGCCAGGAGTTTTATCGCGTTTACATTACTCCTATTATTAGTAAAGATAGCGATATACACGGGGTGGTAATGGTTTTAAGAAACATAACAAAAATGAGGCTTTTGGAACAGATGCGCAGTGAATTTGTCTCTAATGTTTCCCATGAATTGCGGACTCCTCTTACTTCGATAAAAGGTTATGTAGAAACTCTTTTAGATGGGGCTATGGAAAATAAAGAACTTTCTTTGAAATTTTTAGAAATCATAAACAATGAAGCGGACCGTTTGAACAGGCTTATCAGCGATTTACTATATTTATCTTCTTTAGAAACGGGACGAATGGAAGTTGCCAAAAAGAAATTTAATGCTCAACAATTTGTAGAAAAAGTTGTTAATATAATAGAACCGGTTGCCAAGAAGAAAAATGTTACAATTGAAACAAAACTTCATCCATCTATTACTGAAATATGTGGCAATCAGGATATGTTAGAACAAGTCCTGATTAATTTGTTGGATAATGCTGTAAAATATTCCCACGCAAGGGGAAAGATCAAGTTAGAAATGGGTATGCATGAACAAGGAGTTTTTCTTAAAGTTAGCGATAATGGTATCGGTATTCCAGCTGAAAGTTTACCCCGTCTTTTTGAGCGTTTTTATCGTGTAGATAAAGCACGCTCCCGACAAGTAGGAGGCACGGGCTTAGGTTTATCTATTGTCAAGCATATTGTGGAGAGACATAGAGGGCAGATTCAAGTAGAATCTGAAGAACAACAAGGTACAACATTTACAGTAATTTTACCGAACTCCTAGATAATTAACGATAAATTTACTTGGAATTAAAGTAGAAAAGTAGTTATATCGTTATAATTAAAAGAGTACAAAGAAGGGAGTGGAATTAAGATAATGAAGGCTGGAAACAAGGTGGAAGTTAAGAATTTAAACCTTTATTATGGCGATCATCATGCTTTGAAAGATATAAAATTAAAAATAAAATCTCATAGTGTAACTGCATTTATAGGACCTTCCGGCTGTGGTAAGTCCACTTTTTTACGTACTCTTAATAGAATGAATGATCTCATCGAAGGAGTTAAAATAACGGGTGAAGTTTGTATTGATGAGAAAAATATCTATGACGATTCCCTGGATGTAGTAGCTTTGCGCAAGCGAGTAGGTATGGTATTTCAACGACCTAACCCTTTTCCAATGTCCATATATGACAATATTGCATATGGTCCACGGGTACATGGAATAAAGAAAAAAAATATTCTTGATGGTATTGTAGAGAAAAGTTTGTGCCAATCAGCTCTGTGGGAAGAGGTAAAGGATCGACTCCATAAGCCGGCCTTAGGGCTTTCAGGGGGACAACAACAGCGCTTGTGTATAGCACGCGTCTTAGCAGTAGAGCCGGATATATTATTAATGGATGAGCCAACTTCCGCTCTTGATCCCATCTCTACGCTAAAAATTGAAGAACTAGTCCAAGAACTTAAAAAATATTTTACAATTGCTATTGTTACCCATAATATGCAACAAGCGGCCCGGATTTCTGATGATACTGCTTATTTCTTAAATGGAGAAATAATTGAGCATAATGATACAGAGGTGATTTTCACAAATCCCCAAGATAAAAGGACGGAAGATTACATTACAGGAAGATTTGGCTAAAAATTCAAATGGGGGGACATAGGAGGTGGTTTTATGAGAGAGAGTTTCGAAGAAGAGTTGAAAAGCTTACAGCAGGATATTTTACAGATGGGAAGTCTGGTAGAAAGTATGCTGGCTAAAGCTGTAGAATCTTTAAAAAATCAAGATAGTAAGCTGGCACAAGAAGTAATTAAAATGGAAGAAGATATCGATAGGCAAGAAAAACTAATAGAACAAAACTGCTTACGTCTAATTGCAACCCAACAGCCCTTGGCTAAGGATCTAAGAAAGATAGTCGCAGGATTTAAGATTATAACTGATTTGGAAAGAATGGCTGACTATTGTGAAGATATTGCTAACATTACCTTGCGGTTAGCGGATAAACCGCTAATAAAACCTTTAATTGACCTTCCCCGGATGAGTGCCATAACTCAGAAGATGGTTAAATCAGCTTTAGATTCTTATGTATATGAGGATGTTGAATTAGCTTATAAAATGTGTAAAAATGATGATACAGTAGATCATATCTATGCCCAGATTTTTCGAGAACTATTAACTTATATGATGGAAGATCCTAAAACAATTAGCCAGGCTACCAGCCTTTTATTTACAGGGCGCTACATTGAAAGGATAGCCGATCATGCCACTAATATTGGGGAGCGAGTAATTTATTTAGTAACAGGGGAAAAAAAGGAATTAAATGATTAAAGCAGGTAACTGGACACCTGCTTTTTTTTTGTAATAAATTCCTTATTGATTAAAAAAATAATGAGAATGCAGGATTCGTTTATACAATGTAGAAATAATGAACGTTAAGGCTTAAAATGAAGGACATAGGCGTGGTAATAAATGAGAAAACAAATTAATGACTTTCCCCCCTATAGCAATAATACAATTGACCTTAATGAAGCACGGAAACGATCTAAGGGTAATGTGAAAAGGAAAAATAGGCAAAACTTAGTATATAGAAGAATTTTACTGCTTATATTCTTAGTTTTTGTAGCTTTTATTGGCTGGAAAACTATACATAGCTTGATTTGCCGTCTTTTTGTGGAAGTTATTCCTGTTCAGCATAAGATTGTGGAAGATGTATTAAATACTGACTTTCTTGTACTTAGGGATGAAACTTTAATAACGGCACCGGCTTCAGGTCGCTTGGAAATGAATTATAGTGAAGGTGAGAGAGTAGGGAAAAATGCTGTTGTAGGTTATATTATTAAGACTACCGGTACAAGCCTTCAGAAAGAAGAAAAAATTCCTATTAGAGTACACCAAACAGGGATATTATCTTTCCATGTGGATGGCTTTGAAAACCTCTGCCATCCTGAAACATGGGCTCAGGTAGACGTCAGTTTATTTGCGGATTTAGAGAAAAATTTGGCTAAAAAAACAAATAATGTAGAGAATAACAGCATTGTAAATAAGGGAGATAGTTTATTTAAGATAACAGATAATTTAAGTCCATGTTATTTATATAGTAAAGTAACAGGAATTTACCCTGAAGAGTGGAAAGAAGATATATTACTATCAATTAAATTGCAGGAGTTTAATAATGAGAAAATCACAGGCAGAATTATAGAATTCGCAAAAAATGATGATGCAGTCAATATGCTGATAAAAATATCCGGTAGTAAAGGAATAGAAAAATATCGTAGATTACGCGGCGAAATAGTTGTTGAAAAGAATAAAGGTACAATGCTAGAAAAAAGTGTATTAGTATTGCAACAAGGAGTTCCAGGTGTTTATCTGGTAGAAAAAGGCCGGGCTACTTGGAAAAAGGTGTCTATAATCGAATACTTGGGAGATAATGTTTTAGTTGATGGATTACAACTAGGGCAGCAGTTAATTCTAACTCCGAGTTTGGTTAAGGAGGGACAAAGGATACTTGCATATTAATAACATCTATATAATTAGTATTTAGATTCCACGAGGAGGTCAATCATGAATACCATAGCTTTAAATTTACAAGATATAAATGAAGAAATAAAAAAGTGTTGTGATAAGGTTAAAAGAGATCCGGCTGAGGTCAAGCTTATAGCTGTATCGAAATTTAAACCCGTTGAAGTTATTGAAGATGCTTATAAATTAGGGCATAGAAACTTTGGGGAGAATAGAGTACAAGAGTTAGTTGATAAAGTACCAGCCTTACCACATGATATTAAATGGCATTTAATTGGCACATTACAGCGTAATAAAGTAAAATATATTGTCGATAGTGTTGAATTAATCCATTCAGTACACTCCTTAGCTTTAGCTCGGGAAATTAGCAAACAGGCCAAGAAAAAGAATGTGGATGTTAATATTTTGCTACAGGTAAACATTGCTGAGGAAGAGAGTAAACATGGATTTCAAGAAGATCAACTGTTACCAGAGTTAAAAGAGATTGCCAGTCTTGAAGGAATTAAAGTAAAAGGATTAATGACGATGGCACCAATAGCAGATGATCCTGAAAAGGTTCGCCCCGTATTCAGAGGTTTAAGATTGCTAGCAGAAAAGATCAAGGAGTTCAATTACCCTAACGTGGATATGAAAGAGCTCTCTATGGGTATGAGTGATGATTTTAAAGTAGCGATAGAAGAGGGAGCAACCTATGTTAGAATTGGTAGCCGCATCTTTGGTCCCAGAAATTAAAAAGGAGGCGAAAAGGTGAAGGTTATTGAAAGGTTTTTAGACATTATGGGATTTATTGAAGAAGAAGAAGACCTTGATGCAGAAGAAAATATGGATATGGAGATACCCGAGTGGAAAAACCGGAAACCCCGAGGACAGGTAGTACCCTTTGCAAATAAAGGGCAGAATAAAGTTATTTTAATTGAACCGGAGATCTTTGATGATTGTCAGCATATAGCTGATAATTTGAAAAGCATGCGTACTGTTATAATCAACCTGGAAAACCTTGATGTTGGTTTAGCTCGACGGATTATAGATTTTGTTGGTGGATCGGCTTATGCTTTAGGAGGGACACTACAAAAAATAGGTACGGGCATAATCATAGCTGTTCCTAGCAATGTAGATATTTCTGGAGATATTAGTCATATGACCCAACCCAAAGAAGTGTTGGCGTGGATAAAAAAAATTAACGACAATGATTAAAGGAGGTTGTTCATGTTTTGAAGGTTATAGGATTTATCGGCGGAGGAGCTATGGCAGAAGCAATTATAAAAGGGCTTATCAAAGTTGGGCATGAATCGGATAAAATAATTGTTAGTGATAAGTCTGCCCAAAGGCTAAATTATTTACATGATAAATTAGGTGTAACTATAACGGAAAAGAAAGATGAAATATTTACGAAAGCTGAAGTTATTATATTGGCTGTTAAACCACAAAATCTCCCGGAAGTAGCAAAAGAAGTGAGTAATGTAATGACCAGTGATCGGCTTATAATATCCATATTAGCAGGAGTTTCTACGGCTACATTAGAAAAACAACTTCCTTTAGGTGCTAGGATTATCAGAGTCATGCCTAATACACCGGCTCTTGTTGGAGCGGGAACAACAGTATTAACAGCTGGTACAAAGGCTACAAAAAATGATCTAGAGATAGCTGAAAAGATTTTTCAAGCCGTAGGACATGTTACTGTTTTGCCGGAAAATATGTTAAATGCAGTGACTGGTTTGAGCGGTAGTGGACCGGCTTATATCTATCTAGTAATAGAAGCTTTAGCAGATGGAGGTGTTATGGCCGGGCTCACAAGGGATGTGGCTATGAAGCTGGCAGTAGATACAGTCAAAGGTGCAGCAGAAATGGTAGAAAAACTTGAAATTCATCCCGGGCGTTTGAAGGATATGGTTACTTCGCCTGCTGGTACTACAATTTACGGAATGATGCAATTAGAGAAAGCCGGTGTCAGAGGAAGCTTCATGGAAGCAGTAGTCAAAGCAGCTGAACGAGCGGAAAACTTGGCTTAGGAATTTTAAATAGGAGTGTGGAAATTGTATAGAATAATTCCTTATATAAATATGGCTTTTGAAGTATATAACTGGCTGATAATTGTGCGCGTTTTCTTATCATGGATTCCCCACGATCCTTATCGCCCAGTTTTTCGCTTCATTTATGAAATAACCGAACCGGTTTTAGCTCCCTTTCGTCGCTTAATGGGAGGACGAATGATGATTGACTTCTCTCCCATAATTGCTATTATAGTTTTGCAATTTGTAGAAAGACTTATAATTGATATATTAAGGTATTTATAATAAATGAGTAAAAGAAAGAGGATTGGATAAAAGCCTTTGAAATCCAGGAGGAAAGAGAATTCGCTGGGAAGTTTTTAGATAAATTGGAAGTAGTAAAAAAGAGGCATATAACAGCAATTACTGATTTCCTTACACCGCCTTACCAAGAAATTGCAAAAATTATACTGCAACAATATAGGGAGATAACAAGTTATATATCGGGTGGGAATGAATTGGCTGAAAGAAAACGTATCGTCTTAGCCCCTGATTATATCCCATTAAATGAGGAAGATATCAAGATAGATTTGCTAGCGTGTAAAGGTGATTTTAATAAAAAAGTGCTGGAAAATCTGAAAATAACTCATCGTGATTTCCTGGGAGCAATATTAGCTTTAGGTATAAAGAGAGAAAAAATCGGAGATATATGGGTTAATGAGGAAGGATGCGTAGTAGCAGTTGCTGCGGAGCTTAGTAAATACATCTGGTTAGAACCATTAAAGATAAAAGGAGTAACTTGTTCCACAGAAGCCCTGGCGGGGTGCTTTTAGCCCCCCTGTGAAGCCGGGAAAGATGATTGATACAACGGTATCTTCTTTGCGTTTAGATGCCATAGCAGCCGCGGGGTTTGGTACATCTAGATCGGGTATTACAAAAGATATTACGGCGGGTAAGATTAAGGTTAATTGGAGGAGTATTACAAAAATTGATCATATTTTAAAAAAGGGTGATGTCCTTTCCGGAAAAGGGAGAGGCCGCGTTATATTATGTGATGTTTTTGATAAAACAAGAAAGGGTAGGATTAAAGTTAGCATTCAAAGATTTATTTAAATGAGGTGATAATAATGTTAACCCCTTTAGATATACACAACAAAGAATTTAAAAAAAGCTTGCGCGGTTATGAGATGGATGATGTTGACGGTTTTTTGGACCAGGTAATTAAAGATTTTGAAAATTTATATAAAGAAAACCTAGAATTAAAGGAACAGCTAGAAAAGCAACAAGATACTGTTTTTCAGTATAAAGAGATGGAAACTACTTTACAAAATACCATGGTCTTAGCGCAAAAAATGGCTGATGAGGCTAAGCACAATGCTAATAAAGAAGCAGAATTAATTATCAGAGAAGCCAAACATAAAGCTGACCAGGTAGTGGAAAAGGCCCAAGAAGAAGTTTTAGAGGTTTCCAAAAGGATAGAGAATTTATATACTTTTGAAAAACAATTAATGCTCAAGTTATCAAATTATTTAAAAACTCAATTAGATTTTATTGATAATTGGCATGGTGAATTTAAACAGCAGGACGAGGGAATAAAATATAGTAACCAGGAAAAAGAAAAGGAGAAAATTGATGACATCGTGGAATGTGACGGAGACCAAGGACGGTGTTCAATTCAAGGTTAAACTACAGCCAAGAGCCAAAAAAAATGAAATATGTGGCGTTCAGGGTGAAGAAATGAAAGTGAGGTTAACCTCTCCTCCGGTAGAAGGAGAAGCTAATGACGCATTTATTAAATTTTTATCTAAGCGCTTAAAAATCCCCCGTGCTCATATTAAAATAGTTTCAGGACATACAAATCCTCACAAAATAATTCATATAGAGGGTATAGATAAAACAACACTTATGAAAAATTTTGATATTATGCTAAATAAATAGTAATAATTAAAGCTGTTGATAGATGCTATCGACAGCTTTTTTACAGGATTTGCATTTCGACTTATGTTTATTTTAACTAGAAAAATGGAGGTGGTTTTAATGAAGATTTATGTATTAGCAGATAATCATGCTAGTACTAAATGCAAAGCAGAGTGGGGACTTTCTTTATTTATTGAAAGCAGTAAAAAAATTCTTTTCGATTTTGGAGCATCTGATCTTTTTTTGCAGAATGCGGAAAAACTTAAACTTAATGTAAATGATGCTGATTATTTTGTATTGAGTCACGGACATTGGGACCATGGCAACGGTTTAGCATACTTATCAGATAAAAAGTTAGTTTGTCATCCGGAGGTTTTTCTCAAAAGATATAGCGGTTCACGCTATATAGGTCTTCCCTTTTCTTATGATAAGGCTCAGGAGAACTTTGAACTAATTACAAGTACAATCCCTGTTAAAATTGATGAAAATATTACTTATTTAGGAGAAATACCTCGCATTACAGAGTTTGAAGGAAAGAATAGTGTATTTAAAAAAGAAGATGGAAGCGTTGATAACATCAGGGATGACTCGGCCTTAGCAATAACCACGGAGCAAGGCTTAGTTATTATAACAGGTTGTGCCCATGCTGGGATTTGTAACACTATAGAATACGCCAAAACAATAAGCGGAGTTCAAAAAGTATATGCAGTTATGGGAGGATTTCATTTACAAGGGCAAGATGAAGTAACTAGTAAAACTATTGAGTACTTGAAAGGACAGAAAATACAAAAAATTATGCCCAGCCATTGTACGGAATTCCCGGCTCTAGCAGAGTTTTATTTGAAGCTGGGAAGTAGTCCTTATAAAGCTGGACAAATAATTGAATTGTAATTGTTATCGTCTAAAATTAATTTTTACTTCAGTGCTGTTAGGGTGAGCAAAGGTCTTACGCGGTCGATATATGGGTTGAGGTGGTGTACTCAGTTCCATTTCTAATTTTGATTCTGCAATAAGTTGTGTTTCTTCTTTAGTTTCAGTTTCTTCCGGTTCTAAATAATAATTGGAACCCATAAAGCCGGGACAGGGAGTACCCGGAGATGGACAAGGCGTTTTCATATTTAGATATTTCAGATCTCGTTCAATATCTTTAGTAAAGCGTTCGGCTTCTCTGTATACGTGATCAGCCAAAAGGGGATTAATAATACTCAGAACTTTACATTCTTTAATGAGGTTAGCAGCTTTAGCTTTAAAGTTTAGCAGGTCTTTTCCTGCCCTAACTGTGTCATCAGCGAAGCGTAGCAAAGAAGGTACAGGACGAGGAGTTATTTCTAGCATAGAGTCAAAATCAACTGCTTGACAGCGTAGCTTAGACATTTTTTGTTGTAACATGTGTATTTGTGACATGAATTGGCGTTCGCTGGGGTCTAATAAATGTCCGATAAAATGAGTATGATCTACCATGATTCTGAGCCAAAAGACTTCATCCCGCAGAAGCTCTTCTGTGGGTAACATTGTTTTATTGCGAGAGAAACGCATAATATTTACAGCAAAATAAATAGCTTCTCTACGTATATGGTCTACTAACAAGGGAAAATTAAAACCGCCTAGTTTACATTCTAAAATTTGATCTAAAACTTTAGTTTTAAATTGTATAAATCTAAGGGTAGCAGTGAGGGACTCTTGGGCCAATTTCTCAAGCTCATGATGTTTATAACAAGTGGCCTTTTTTTCTAATTCATTAAAAAGGTTCTCAAATTCTTTTGCCTTATTGATAAGTTCTTTTTCATCACAAGGAAAAGCCGAACCTAAAAAAATTGCATGCTCTTTCATTATTCTTAACCAGAACTGAAGCTCATCAATAAGTCGGTCATTACAGTTCATCCGAAAATACCTCCATTTTCAGTAAGATATCCTTGTACATACATTATATGTACTGCTTAGCAAGATGTGAGTAAGAGCATACCCATCAGAATCTTTTTCCTGGATGGTGACCGGGGATAAGATGTGATAGTATAAGAAATAGTTATTTATATATAGTAATTTAGTGAGGAGAAACCATGATAAAACAACCAATAATTATAGTAGGTGCCGGTCCGGCAGGATTATTAGCTGCCGGTAGAGCCGGAAGTTTAGGAGCACCAGTAGTTCTTCTAGAGAAAAACAATAATGCGGGAAAAAAGCTTTTAATTACGGGTAAAGGCCGCTGTAATGTCACAAATAATGAAGATATTAGTGGTTTCATAGATAAATTTTCTAAGAATGGACAATTTCTGTTTAGTGCTTTTCGCAAGTTTTCTAATCTTGATTTGCAAGATCTTTTAACATCTTTAGGTGTACCTTTGAAGGTAGAGCGGGGAGATAGGGTTTTCCCTGAATCAGATAAAGCCTTAGACATACTGAAGGCCCTTTTTGCTTATATTAAACAAGGAAATGTAGACGTCCGTTATAATCAAGAAATAACAGATCTTGTAGAGGAAGCCGGTAAAATTAAAGGTGTAAGAATAGGACAAGAAGTTTTAGCTGCTTCTACCGTGATTGTTACTACAGGAGGAAAATCCTATCCTGCCACAGGGTCTACAGGAGAAGGATATGAATGGGCAAAAGAAATGGGACATACTATCACTCCTCTGAAGCCAGCCTTAGTTCCCTTGAATATTAAAGAAAATTGGGTTAAAGAGCTTCAGGGATTAAGCCTTAAAAATGTGGAAGTGGAGTTATATCAGGGGCAAAAATTGCTAGATAAAGAATTCGGAGAAATGTTATTCACTCATTTTGGGGTTTCAGGTCCTATTATTTTAACGCTAAGTCGCAAGGTTACAGAAAAAGACTTCCAACCTAATGAATTAAGCTTAAAGATTAATCTTAAACCTGCTCTAAATGAACAGCAATTGGATCAGCGTATACAAAGGGATTTTCATAAGTATCAAAGGAAACAGCTGCAGAATTCTTTAAAAGATTTACTACCCAGCCGATTAATCCCTGTGGTAATAAAATTAAGTGATATAGATGAAGAAAAATACGTTCATCAGATTACAAAAGAAGAAAGGCATAACCTATTAAAAGTTTTAACAGGTATGCCTATGAGTATAACGGGCCCTCGTTCCTTAGCAGAAGCCATTGTAACTAAGGGAGGAATATCTTTGAAAGAGATAAATCCAAAAACGATGGAGTCTAAGCTAATAGAAGGGCTGTATTTTGCGGGAGAAATTTTAGATATTGACGGTGTGACTGGTGGTTATAATCTGCAAGCAGCCTTTTCTACAGGTTATACTGCCGGAGAGAGTGCAGCTTATCAGTATTTGAGTGAAGATTGAAAGGAGATGTTATGAATAGAAAGTTAGAATATACAAGAGATGATTAAGAATTTACTTAATCATCCAGGAGAACATTTTCTTTATTAACGAGAAAAATGTCTCCTTTTTTATTCATTACTTGATATTGCTCTTTATTTTTGACCATGCTTTCTAGATAGTTTTCCATATCTTTTAGAATAGCCACATCTTCTAGCTGATTTGTTCCTGACTGTTTAAGCTTACCCGTAGCTAAAACGAAGCTTTGCCATTTATCTTGCCAGTAGTAGCTTGCTGTGATGCTTCGTTCTTTTTGTAAAATAAAGTCACTACTTTTGGGTAGTCTAACTTGTGTACTGCCAGGAGCTTCATAGTGGCTTTGTTTTCCCGTTACTTCAATTGTTTGAGAAGCACTATAGCATGCTACAGTAAGATTTTGTAATAATTTATGCCATTTGATAGGTTGGGCTTGAGGGTTTTCCCAGGTATTAAGCCAATTTATCTCCCAGTAGGAGTTTTCCGCCCATACAGCTTTTAAATTATTGTTCTGCCAGCCCCATATTTTAAGCATATGGGTTTCACAAAAAGCCCCTGTAAGCTCGTTATGGCATTCATGAGTTAAGAGGAACTCTTTACCGGAAGTAAGCTTCAGTTTTTGCAAGTTAGTTATAGGTAATAGATTATCTAAATAATATAAAAGAATATAATGATCGTTTTGTTTTTGTAATATGGTTATTATCCCGGTGTCAGGAGACAAAGTTAGAGTCACCACAACTTCCGGTTCCTCATCAGCTAATAAGTCTGCAAAAACAAATTTAGTTTCCCAAGCCTCATCTTGAAGTGTGGGTCTAAGATATTTGAGCAATATTTTTTCCGTTTCCTTTAAAGCATCATTGACCATATCTTCATTGTTTAGTTTTAACATGTTAATCTGGAGTTGGGGAAATACAGGTAAGGGATTACAAATAAGACCGTTGGTCTCAACAGTTTTAAAAGATTGTAAGTGCATGTATGTAAGGAAAAGCAGAAAAAATATAAATAATTGCGTTAAAATTTTTCTAAGCATGATCGACCCCCATAAGAATAAAACCTTAATATATCTTATTCCAAAAGAAAATGAATATTGCTAACAAGATAGTCAAAGGAAACTATCTTGTTATTTTTTTGGGGTTATCGCATGTTAATCCCTCAAAAGGGATATATATATAGTGAAACTTCCATCAGGTGCTTTCTGATGGTTAGCTGAACTAATCGGGATGTTAGCGTACGTTGCACAAGTGTTTACTTGAAAATTACGTACGAATTGCAACGCGGTATAGTGAAACTTCCATCAGGTACTTTCTGATGGCTAGCTGAACTAATCGGGATGTTAGCGTACGTTGCACAAGTGTTTGCTTAAAAAGTACGTACGCTTGCAACGCGGTATAGTGAAACTTCCATCAGGGTGTTTTCTGATGGTTAGCTGAACCAAAAGCGAGGTGATTTCTCTGTATAAACCCCAAAAAACAGCTTTATATGAAGAACATCTCAAGCTTGAGGCTAGTATGACGGAATTTGCCGGGTGGTATATGCCCACAAAATATCAAGGTATTGTAGATGAACATTTGGCAGTTCGTAGGGCAGCAGGGCTTTTTGATGTTTCTCACATGGGGCAAATAAAAATAGCAGGTCCGGTAGCGTTCAATTTTATTCAAAGAGTAACAACTAATAATATCAGTAAATTGCAAGTGGGTAAGGCTCAATATAGCCTGTTATGCAACGTACAAGGAGGTATCATTGATGACATAATAATTTATCAGCTGGGTTTGGAGGAGTATATGTTTGTCGTCAATGCGGCTAATAAAGATAAAGTTTTGCAGTGGTTGCAAGATCAAAAAAATAAGGAAGAAAAGGCTGATTTACTTAACATACAAGATGTTTCTAAAGAATTCTGTTTGTTAGCTATACAGGGACCCAGGGCGGAAGAGATTATAGCGCAGCTTACTAAGCTTGAATTAGCTAAAATTAAATTTTTCCACTTCGCTACTGGTGAGCTGGCAGGAGTACATGTAATTTTATCGCGGACCGGTTACACGGGAGAGGATGGCTTTGAAATATTTGTAGATACTGCTAATGCTGTGCTGGTTTGGAGAAAAATATTAGAGTTTGGTAAAGGAGCAGGTCTCGTACCGGCAGGCTTGGGAGCTAGAGATACCTTGCGTTTTGAAGCAGGTCTTCCTCTCTACGGTCAGGAATTAAGGGAAGACACAACTCCTTTTGAAGCTGGTTTAACTAAATTTGTAGATATGACGAAAGCAAATTTTATAGGACGCCCCGTTCTAGAAATGACAAGAGAACAAGGTATAAAACGTAAATTAGTAGGTTTCAGAATGGTAGATCGTGGTATACCTCGACCTGGGTATCAATTACAATCTAAGGGAGAAATATTAGGAAAGGTGACCTCGGGAACTTTTTGCCCTTATTTAAAATATAATGCAGGAATGGGATATGTGAGGGCAGATTATGCATATACTGAAAATGAAATAGACGTGTTAATTCGGGGGAAAGAACTTAAGGCTACCATCATTAAAAAGCCTTTTTACAACCGTTAACCTTCCCCGATGTTTGCCGTTTAGTTAAGTCAATAAGTTGGCACGATCCACTTATAAAAGGAGGAATAAAAGTGATTCCTAAAGATTTGCTGTATACTGAAGAACATGAGTGGCTGAGATTACAAGAAAATAAAGTAATT
Organism: Clostridia bacterium; assembly: GCA_018433015.1. Taxonomy (GTDB): domain Bacteria; phylum Bacillota; class Peptococcia; order DRI-13; family SV3-B141; genus SV3-B141. The sequence goes on from JAHDSB010000027.1 coordinate 97,103, forward strand.
ATCGGTATTACCGATTTTGCGCAAAAAGAACTGGGAGATGTAGTATTTGTAGATTTACCTGAGGTTAATTTAGTTTTAGAAGCTAATGACGTTTTAGGGGGAGTAGAATCTGTAAAGGCAGTTTCTGATATTTATGCCCCTTGTCCAGGTCGCATTGCGGCCGTCAATGAAGCCTTAACAGATACTCCAGATTTAATTAATGAAGATCCGTATGGAGAAGGCTGGATAGTGGAACTGGAAATAGAAGAAGCACCGAAAAACTTATTATCTGCTGCTGAATATGAAGAATTTCTGAACAAAGGGGAGTGATAAGTTGCCGTATATACCCCATACTGCTGAAGAAATTCAAAAGATGCTCCGAACAATAGGTGTAAATTCTACGGATGATTTGTTTAGTGATATTGCCGAGGAGATTCGCCTTAAAAGAGCGCTGAATCTTCCCCGTGGTTTATCAGAAAAGGAGACCTGGGATAAAATAAACGGCTTAGCAAGTAAAAATAAACACATGGGTAAGCACATCTGCTTTCTAGGTGCAGGTGCTTACCAACACTATTGTCCCAAAGCAGTTAAACATATATTATCTCGCTCAGAATTTTATACTGCCTATACACCATATCAGCCTGAGATAAGTCAGGGTACTCTTCAAACAATTTTTGAATATCAGACCATGATCTGTGAGCTGACAGGCATGGATGCTGCTAATGCTTCCCACTATGATGGGGCTACGGCCTTAGCTGAAGGTGTTTCCTTGGCAATTGATGTAACGAAGCGCAAACATGTTTTAATCAGCTCTTTAGTTCATCCCGAATATCGCCAGACTGTAGCTACATATTTGGAGGGAAAAAATATTACTTTAGATCAAATTCCTTACCAGGATGGTTTAACTAGTAAAAAAGAGTTAGAGCAAAGAATGAACAAAAATACAGCAGCCGTGGTAATGCAAACGCCTAATTTTTTTGGTGCTATTGAAGAGCTTAGTTATGCTGCTCAAGTTGCTCAACAAACAGGCGCATTGCTGATAGTATGTGTTGATCCCATTTCTTTAGGGATATTGGAGGCACCGGGAAATTTACAAGCTGATGTGGTCGTAGGTGAAGGCCAAAGTTTAGGCTTACCGTTAAATTTCGGAGGACCTTATTTAGGGTTTATGGCTGTCAAAAATAAGTATGTACGCCGACTACCGGGAAGAATCGTAGGAAAAACTCAAGACCGCTTAGGAAATGAAGGCTATGTCCTCACTTTACAAGCCAGAGAACAACATATACGTAGGGAAAGAGCCAGCTCTAATATTTGTTCCAATCAAGCTCTATGTGCTTTAGGTGCTGCAGTTTACTTGTCGTTAATGGGACCTGAAGGAATACGGGAAGTGGGAAGGCAGTGCATCCAAAAAGGTATCTATACAAAAAAACTCCTTAGCAAGATTCCCGGTATCAAAATACCTTTTCCAGCAACTACTTTTAAAGAATTCATTGTGGAAACAACAGAAGAGCCGCAAAGAATTAATGAGCATCTGTGGAAAGCGGGCATTATGGGAGGCTTAGATGTCAGCGGCTTTTATCCTGAATTAAAAAATCATATTTTGCTTTGCGTTACAGAAATGAGAACGCGGGAAGACATAGAAAAGCTTGCTTCGGTCTGGGGGGATATGAGCTAATGGAGCAAATAATATTTGAAAAGAGTGTACCGGGCAGAGGAGAAAAATATTTACCCCAGCTAGATGTGCCGGAAGAAGATTATAATATCTCTGAAAAAAGGGAGGTACCCCCAACATTACCTCAAATCTCTGAGTTAGACTGTATGCGCCACTATACAAGGTTATCCCATTTAAATTATGGAGTTGACACCGGTTTTTACCCTTTAGGTAGTTGTACAATGAAATATAATCCTAAAATAAATGAAGAAGTAGCAAACTTGCCAGGTTTTACAGATATTCATCCTTATCAAGGGGAAGAAACTGTTCAGGGAGCCTTGCAATTAATGAGTGAATTGCAAAGTTACTTGAAGGATATTGCTGGTATGGATGGCGTTACTTTACAGCCAGCCGCGGGAGCTCAGGGAGAATTGACAGGTCTTTTATTGATAAAAGCTTATCATCAAGCGAAAGGAGAAGAGAGGCGCGATAAAATAATAGTACCTGATACATCCCATGGAACTAATCCGGCTTCTGCAGCTTTATGTGGCTTGAAAATTATTCAAATTCCTTCTGATGATAAAGGAACTGTAGATATTGAGGCCTTAAAACAAGCAGTAGGTCATGATACGGCAGCTTTAATGTTGACAAATCCCAATACCTTAGGTTTATTTGAGGAGAATATTACAGAAATTGCTGATATAGTCCATGACGCCGGAGGATTATTGTATTACGATGGTGCCAATATGAATGCCATCATGGGGTATGCTCGTCCCGGAGATATGGGCTTTGATGTAGTCCATTTTAATTTACATAAAACCTTTGCTGCTCCTCACGGTGGTGGGGGACCTGGAGCAGGTCCGGTGGGGGTTAAAGATTTTTTATCTCCTTTTTTACCGGTCCCGATTATTAGATTTGATAGTTCTAAGGAAAAGTATTATTTTGATTATAATAGGCCCCAGTCCATAGGACGGGTTAAAGCATTTTATGGGCAATTCAGCGTTTTAGTGAAAGCCTATACATATATGGTTAGAATGGGCTGGGACGGCTTGAAGAAAGCTAGTGAAATAGCAGTACTTAATGCTAATTATTTAATGCAGCTCTTATCGGCTAGCTATTATCAGCCTTTTAGGGGACCTTGTAAACATGAATTTGTCCTATCCCCTAAGAATTTGAAGTCTTTAGGTATTCATACCCTTGATATAGCTAAACGTCTGATGGATTATGGTTTTCATCCTCCTACCATCTATTTTCCGCTGATAGTAGAGGAAGCAATAATGATTGAACCCACTGAAACGGAAAGTAAAGAAACTTTGGACACCTTTAGTGAGGCTCTGAAAATGATTGCCACAGAAGCACAAGAGAATCCTGAGGTGCTTAAAACAGCTCCCCATTCAACGCCTGTGGGCCGTCTCGATGAAGTAATGGCTGCCCGTAAACAAATATTACGCTGGCTAACTAGTTAATTTTTATAAGTACTTATGCACCATCCCTTTTTACTGAACATATAGTAAAGGGACGGGGGTGGGATAAGTACTATGAAAAAAGCTATCTTTTTTTCTGGAGACGGGACAGCCTATAAATGTTCCGATTCTTGTTTTAGTGAAAAAGAAATATATCCTGAGACTCTTCCTGCCTTAAGGTTCCTGGCACGAAGGGGTTTTATGCTTGTGCTGGTAACCCCTGACCGTCAGGAATATAAATGGTTTAAAAGGTATTTAAGAAATAAAACTTTAAATCTAATGCATTGTTCTACGGAAATTAAAAACTTGTTAGCATTTATTGAAGAATATTCTATCTGCCTGGATAAAAGCTATTATATCAGTGATGGTTTGTATCTAAAGAAATTTCAGGATATATTTCAGGATATTAAGTGTAATAAAATACTAGTGCTTTCAGGAAGAGGGGTTAAAACCCTTGGTCAAACTAATGCTGATAGTTTAAGGGAATTTGCTGATATATGTCGCGATATCTATTCGGCGGCATACAGTATAGCTTTAAATAATAGTAGCTTTATGGTTTAGCAAAAAAACACTATTATATCCTCGCTAAAGCCCATATGTGACCCCCTCTTCCCTTGAGGAAGAGGGGGTCAATTTACATTAAAAGTTCAAATTTGTTTAACTATGAAGTAAGGGGGATATGGTTATTAAGAATAACATCAACTAAGGTAAGTTTCACTTTATGTAAGGAACTGTGATATAATATCTAATTATGGTAACTTTCTTTAATATAACTTAAAGTAAAATATAAAAAAGCTTAGGAGGTAAAGGAACGTGGATACATGGAAAGAAAATAATAATGCTTCTACTGTTCAGCGCGTGATAGTAACAGTTGTAGGTAGAGATAGAGTCGGAATTATAGCAAGTGTCTCCAACCTATTGGCTGAGAGTAATGTAAATGTTTTAGATATAAGTCAGACTATACTTCAAGATTTCTTTACAATGATCATGGTAGTGGATATAAGCAAAGCTAAAGTAAGTTTGCAGGAGCTACAGCTTCTTTTAAAAAGTAAAGGCGAAGAAATAGGTGTGCAGATAAAAGCTCAACACGAAGATATATTTAGGTATATGCACAGAATTTAGGAGGGAAGAGCAAAATGCCAATAGCATTTACACCGGCAGAAATAAGCGAAACCATTCGCATGATTGAAACAGAGAATCTAGATATTCGAACAATTACCATGGGTATAAGTTTACGCGATTGTGCTCACAACGATGTTAACATAACGGCTCGGAAGATCTATGATAAGATAACAAAAAAAGCGGAAAAGTTAGTTAATATTGGTGAAGATATTTCTAAAGAATTAGGTATTCCCATTATAAATAAAAGAATCTCAGTGACTCCTATCTCCATGGTGGGAGAAAGCTGTGATGATTTGAATTACTTTTTGTTGGCAGAGACGCTAGATAAAGCTGCTAAAGAAGTAGGTGTTAACTTTATTGGGGGTTTTTCTGCCCTGGTGCATAAGGGTTTTACTCGTGGAGATGAAGAACTAATAAAAGCTATACCGGAAAGTTTAAAGGCTACGGAAAGAGTATGTTCTTCTGTTAATATCGGTACAACAAAAGCGGGCATAAATATGGATGCCGTTAAACTAATGGGTAAAGTAGTTAAAGAAACAGCGGAGTTGACTAAAGATAAAGATGCTTTAGGTTGTGCTAAGCTAGTAGTATTTTGTAACGTACCGGAAGACAATCCTTTTATGGCAGGAGCTTTTCACGGTGTTGGCGAGCCCGAGTGTGTTATTAATGTAGGTGTCAGTGGCCCTGGGGTAGTATTAAACGCAATTAAAAACCATCCTGAACTAGATTTTGGTGGCTTGGCTAATATTATCAAGAAAACAGCCTTTAAAATCACCAGAATGGGTGAACTTGTAGGCCGTGAAGCAGGTAAAAGACTGGGTGTACCTTTTGGAATCGTGGACTTGTCCTTAGCACCTACTCCAGCTATTGGTGATAGTGTGGCTGATATATTAGAGGCCATGGGTTTGGAGAGTGTAGGTACTCATGGTACTACTGCGGCCCTGGCTATGCTGAATGATGCCGTGAAGAAAGGTGGTTCCATGGCTTCTTCATATGTAGGAGGTTTAAGTGGAGCTTTTATCCCTGTTAGTGAAGATGCTGGAATGATTAGAGGCGTGGAAGAAGGTAGTTTAAAAATTGACAAACTAGAAGCTATGACATGTGTTTGTTCCGTTGGTTTAGATATGATTGCTGTACCGGGTGAAACTACAGCCGAAACTATTTCGGCAATCATCGCCGATGAAGCTGCTATAGGAATGATTAATAAGAAAACTACAGCGGTGCGCATTATTCCCGTGCCCGGCAAACAGGTAGGTGACAGAGTAGAATTTGGCGGCCTTTTAGGCTCTGCTCCCATTATGCCCTTACATCCCTATAGTTCTGCGGCCTTTATTAAAAGAGGTGGACGGATACCTGCCCCCATTTGTGCTCTCACAAATTAATTAAAATTGATAATGAAAAAAGATGTTGAGATTTTTCTCAACATCTTTTTTTTATGGGTTAACCTGCTTAAAAATGGATAAATTAAAGTTAGTTATGGAGGGATTATTGTGCCAGAAAAAGATTATAAACATAGATTAGAAGCAAAGGTAGATGAATTAGCCACTGCTATGGAAAAAATGAAGTTAGCTGAATATGTTGAGTATCTACATAATACACGGAGAATGTTGCTGATAAATTTCATGGCAGGTTTAGCACGAGGGTTAGGTATGGCGGTAGGATTTACCATACTTGGGGCTTTAGTAGTTTATATGTTACGGAAAATAGTACTTTTAAATTTACCTTTGATAGGTGATTTTATTGCGGATTTAGTAAGATTAGTAGATTATAGCATGAAAAAATCATTATAAATTGCGGCGGTAGGTGACTTGTGTTAGAATAATAGCGATAAGTTTAGAGATAAATAATAGGCGGAATGTATAATGATCTTTTGGATAACAGCATTATTAGCATTATTACTAGATAGAATTAGCAAAATAATTGTGTTAAGGAACATGGTTGTAGGCCAAACTATTCCAGTAATTCATGACTTCTTTCACTTTACTTATGTAAGAAATCCTGGAGCTGCTTTTGGAATATTGGCTGAAAAAAAATGGCTATTTATTGTAGCTACCTTCGCTATTCTAATTGTACTGTTCTATTTCGTACATACTACAGAGAGTAAAGGCATTCTTATGTCCGTTTCTTTGGGAATGATAGCGGGTGGTGCCGTAGGCAACCTTTGGGATAGGTTACAAATAGGCATGGTCATTGATTTCCTTGATTTTAGGGGTGTTTGGCCCTATATTTTTAATATTGCTGATTCTTTTATTGTTGTTGGCGTACTGGTTTTAATTTGCAAAATTTTATTGTCTGAACAGATTTAACAAAATACTAAGATATTATTGTAGGTAAATTATGAAAGAATATACGTTTATTATTGATGAAAATATAACAGGTAAAAGACTAGATGTATTTTTAACGGAACAGCTTACGGAGCTCAGCAGGACTCAAGCCCAGCGACTAATAGAGGAAGAAGGAATATTAGTTAATGGTAGGAAGGAAAAAGCTAAATTCCGTCTGAAGAATAGTGATGTAGTTTCCTGTCGAATACCTGATCCGGAGCCTTTGCAGGTAAGTCCAGAGTACATAGCTTTAGACATTTACTATGAAGATGGAGATTTATTAGTGATTAATAAACCACAGGGTATGGTAGTGCATCCGGCCCACGGGAACAACCAGGGGACGCTAGTAAATGCTCTCTTGCATCACTGTCAGGACTTATCCGGTATTAATGGAGTTATGCGGCCGGGGATAGTTCATCGTATTGATAAAGATACCTCCGGCTTATTAATGGTAGCAAAAAACGATCTTACCCATCAAAGTTTAGCTCGGCAGCTTAAAGAACATTCTATAAAAAGAGAGTATTTGGCCTTGGTACACGGTAAGATTAAGGAACCGGGGGGTATCATAGATGCTCCTATTGGGCGGGACCCTAAAGATAGGAAAAAAATGGCCGTTGTAACTAGAAACAGCAAAGATGCTATTACGCACTATCATGTGCTGGAAAGGTTTCAAAACTATACTTTGTTGGAATGTCGCTTGAAAACAGGCAGAACGCATCAAATCAGGGTTCATATGGCTTATTTAAATCATCCGGTGGTTGGGGACCCTAAGTATGGACCTAAAAAAAGTCATTTAGGGTTTACAGGTCAGGCCTTGCATGCACAAACCCTAGGTTTTATGCATCCTCGTTTAGAAGAATGGATGGAGTTTTCAGCACCACCACCGTCACACTTTAGCAAGGCGCTACAAAAACTGAAGAGTGAAATGAATTTTACTAGGGGAGAAGATAACAGTGAAGATGCATGAAAAAGCTCAAATCCTTGATGAAAAGGGAATTAAACGGTCTTTGACCAGAATTGCTCATGAAATAATTGAGAAAAATAAAGGTATAGAAAATATAATTTTAGTTGGTATTAGGCGGAGAGGAGTGCCTTTAGCCGACAGAATGGCAGCTATTATAGAAGAAATTGAAGGTACTCGACCCCTGATGGGTAAGCTGGATATAACTTTATACCGCGATGATTTAACTGCTTTGAGTGAAAACCCAGTAGTTCATGGTACAGACATACCTTCTAATATAAATGATAAAAAAATAGTATTGGTAGATGATGTATTGTATACAGGTCGTACTGTCAGAGCTGGAATGGATGCTTTAATGGACTTAGGGAGACCCCAGACCATTCAATTAGCTGTGTTAGTCGATAGAGGTCACAGAGAGTTGCCAATTCGAGCCGATTATATAGGCAAAAATGTACCCACATCTAAGAAAGAATTTGTACATGTAAAATTACAAGAGATTGACGGTGATGAGGGTGCCGTTATTATGGAGAAGTATGACTAAACAAATTAATTAAAATAGGGTGATAAATGTTGGATAATAAAAATACTTATGATCTAATAATAGTGGGCTGCGGACCCGCGGGTTTATCAGCAGCCATTAATGCCCAAATAAGGAATAAAAAATTCCTACTTATAGGTGGAGAATATTGTCTGGAAAAAATCTACAAAGCTCCGCGTGTTGACAATTATTTAGGTTTTTTTGCCATACAAGGCTCTGAGCTTAAAAATAAGTTTTTAGAGCATGTACAGAAAATGGGGATAGAGATACAGAATAAACGAGTCGATGCCATTTATCCTTTAGGGAAAATAATTCAAGTTATGGTTCAAGGAGAAGTATATAGCACAACTGCACTTATTATAGGTACAGGGTTGTCAACACCTAAATATATTAAGGGAGAAAAGGATCTTCTGGGTAAGGGAGTAGGTTATTGTGCTACTTGTGATGGCCCCCTTTATAAAGGGAAGAGGGTTATTGTCCTGGGAGAGACGGAAGAAGCACAGGAAGAAGCTAATTACCTGGCTGATATTTGTGATAGTGTAATATATCTCAGTTTACACGGACATCCGGAAAATCTTAAGGAAAATATTAAAATTGGAGAGGGTAAACCTCTGGCAGTTCAAGGGGAGCAAGTATTTAAAGCCCTGGAAACTGATAAAGCTGTATATGAGGCTGATGGCCTGTTTATAATTCGTAAAGAAACTCCCGTTCAAGATATATTACCGGGTCTCAATGTGGAAAAAGGATACATTGAAGTTGATCGGACTATGCAAACCAATATACCGGGTGTCTTTGCAGCAGGGGACTGTACAGGACCTCCTTATCAGATTGCTAAAGCTGTGGGAGAGGGGCTGACAGCGGCCCTGAATGCTGTTAAATATATTGACTCCAAAGGGGAAGGGAGTAAATGAAGCAAATCTTCCTTTCACTAACGTGGATATGTTTCTTGCTAGAATTTGTGTTCATTTTATTTGCCTTTAGATATCTTTTTCTTAGCGACCCTTGCAAAAAATACAGTAAATACTATAGGAGAAGTGTTTATCTTTTAATGGCTGTAGTATATTTAGTAGCAGTGATAGTCACGGAATATAAGGTTACTGGTTTTAAAGATTTAGTAGTTAATAAAAATGTACTGCTGCAGTCTTTGTATATATTTCCTTATAAATTGGGAGGATTTACAGTTTGTTCTGTAGCAGAAGGAATTAAAAAATTAATGATGGGATATGAAATTAATGCTTCTCTGTACGTAGGTTATATCTACATTTTTCTAACAGCACTGCAATTAGGCACTATATCTTTGTTTTTTAGTAGACGATACAGAGAAAGAAAGCAGATATTAGATCCTATTGTAGTTAGTATATTTACTATATTTTTAACAAATTCATTTTTTGGAATCTAAGAAAGGCGTTACCCTAAGTGATGATGAGGGTTAACGCCTTTTTTTTGTTTATATAGTGCCTTCTTTTAATTGCTCTATTTTATCTAGATCTGGAGTAACATAAATTGTACGTTGATTTTCGTAATGAACCATTCCTGGTTTAGCTCCTTTGATTTTCCACACATGTTTTTTGTAGGTATAGTCTACAGGCACGTTGGTAGAAAGATGAGCTTTAGAATGATAGGCTGCTAACATGGCTCCCCATTCCAGGATATTTTCAGGTACTGTTTGGTTATGGGGATTCTTAATAATAACGTGGGAGCCGGGTATATCTTTTGTATGAAACCAAAGATCTTGAGGCTTAGCCATTTTCATAGTTAATAAATCATTTTGTTTATTGTTTTTTCCCCAATAAATTTCCCAGGAATCTATTACTATGTGATCAGGTGTACTCTGATCCTTTACAGCTTTTTTCTGCTTAGACTTTTTCTTAACGGGGGCTGGTTTTAAATAATTGGCTTCAATTAGCTCATCCTTAATTTCATTTACTTCTGGTAATTTAGTAACACTTTCTATCGAACTAGCTATACTGTATAAATATTCAAGCTCAGCCTCAGTTGATTCCAGCTGAATAGCTGCTTGTTGGGCTGCATGCTTAGATTTTTGATATTTTTTAAAATATTTTTGAGCATTTGCAACAGGAGATAAGTTTTGGTCCAGAGGAATTTTAACTTTTTTTTGCTCAGGATGAAAATAATCGATGGCTTCTGCTTCTTTGCCTTGCTTGATCAGATGGAGATTAGCCGTTAAAAGTTCTCCCCAAACCTTATATTTTTCTGCATTCCGGGAGTCCTGGATAGTTTGCAATTGTAACCCTTTTTTCTTTTCACAGCGCTCGATCTCTTTTTTTACAACTTGTTGGAGGTTATGTTTCTTTTGTTGCAAGATGTCTACTGTTTTTTTATGGATATAATAAAAATCTAAGGCTTGATTCATGCTAGCCATGGCGTGCCTTAATTTAGGAGGGTACTGGGTTAAGGCTATAGCGGAAAAGGAGATGGGAGCTTTCTTCTGGACAATGATTTCCGGTTGAAATTTATTGTTATAAATATTTTGTGCTATTTGCAGAAAACTTTGCCAGAGTTTACTGAACTCGTATTCTCCACAGTATTCAATAGATAAAGTTGGATTTAGATCTGCTCTGATAATTATTTCGCCAACGGATTGGGGGCCAAGTCCGCTAAAACTTTTTAGAATAGCCTTATTAAGAGTTTGAGTAAGAGAAAAGGACAATAATTTATTATAAAATTGTGTTTCATCTGTTTCCCAAGGAATGATTTTTTCTTGGGGTGGGGGTACTTGATAAGGAAGACCCGGTAAAACTTGACGGTATCTGCTGATGGAGGAAGGTATACGGTGGATTGAATCTAAAATTTTATTATTTTGGGGATCCAGCAATATTATATTACTGTGTTTTCCCATAATCTCGATGATTATTGTCCGCTTAACTTTATCACCTAACTCATCAATTACTTCACATTGTATCTTCATAATTCGTTCCATATTTACTTGTTCAAAAGAAAGGATTTTGCCTCCTTCTAAGTGTTTGCGCAGTACCATGCAAAAAAGAGGAGGTTCTGTGGGATTAGGTCTTGCCTGCTCTGTAAGATAAACACCGGCTTCTTGAGCATTAGCGGAGAGTAAAAGTTTGTGGGTATGGCCAGGCTGCCGAATGTGCAGGATGACTTCTTTTTTTCCTGGTTGATATATCTTGTCAATACGAGCTTCTTTAAGATTATTATTTAATTCAAAGGTAACAGCCCGCATTACTATTCCATCGTATGACATTAAAAATCCTCCCATATTTCTCATAATTAAAGTTACTGATAACAATATTATTAATCATACCATTTTAGGCCTGCAAGTGAAACTTCTATCATAGAAGTCATAAGTCATTTTTAGCCAGGAAGGGGAATAAATATTTTAATAAAACTTGTAGCGGGAGGCTTACTTAATGGACAAAAACACCTGGCATGAAATGGCGAGTGAAGAGATATTAGCATATATGAAGGTTGATGAACAGAAAGGATTAGACTCTAAAGAAGCGGAGCGGAGATTAACTTTAGTTGGTGCTAATACTTTACAAGAACAGCAAAAGGTAGCACCTATTAAATTATTTCTTGCTCAATTTTCTGATTTCATGGTTTTAGTTTTAATAGGGGCAGCCTTAATATCTCTTGTACTAGAAGAATATGCTGATGCCATAACAATACTAGCCATTGTTATCTTAAATTCATTTTTAGGATTTATCCAAGAATATAAAGCAGAAAAGTCTTTGCAAGCTTTACGGAAGATTATTGCCCCAGAGGCTAAAGTAAGGAGAGAAGGTAAGCACTGCAAAATAGCTGCAGATAAAATAGTCCCGGGAGATATTGTAATCCTGGAAACTGGTGATATAGTACCTGCCGATGCTCGCTTATTGACAACAAGCCAATTAGAAGTTAATGAAGCTACCTTGACGGGAGAGTCACTACCTGTCAAAAAGAATGTAGCGGACCTTTATCCTGCAGAAACAGCCTTAGGAGATAGAAAAAACATGGTCTATATGGGTACGGTTGTATCCCGGGGTAAAGGTATGGGGGTAGTCGCAGATACGGGCATGTGTACAGAAATGGGACAGATCGCCCAGTACATTCAACAAGTTAAAGAACAAGTCACACCACTACAAAAACGTTTAGCTCAGTTAGGAAAATGGCTAGTCCTTTTATGTTTAGCAATTGTAGGTGCTGTTGTAGCTACGGGTATTTTACGGGGAGAACCTGCTTATAATATGTTTTTGACAGGTGTGAGTTTGGCCGTGGCGGCGATTCCCGAAGGATTGCCGGCTATAGTAACTGTGGCTCTAGCTATCGGGGTACAAAAAATGGTAAAAGTTGAAGCCATAGTAAGATCTTTACCTGCCGTGGAAACATTGGGTTGTGCTACAGTAATTTGTTCAGATAAAACAGGAACATTGACCCAAAATGAGATGACTACCAGGCAATTATATCTGGCCGGTGATTATGTATATTTTAGCGGAGAAGGCTATAATCCCCAAGGAAACCTCCAATATCCTGAGGATGAAGGGTGGGAGATTAAAAATAAGCAGGGCTTAGAAAAAGCCTTAATGATAGCGGCTTTATGTAATAATGCCATTTTACAAAAAGATGATATACAGATCAGGGGATTATTGCGCAAAAACAAAGATAATATCTGGAATATAATAGGAGATCCCACAGAAGGAGCTTTATTAGTTGCGGCAGCTAAAGGAAATAGCTGGAGGGAAACTTTGGAACAAGCACAACAGCGAATATATGAGATACCTTTTGATTCTGAGAGAAAAAGAATGAGTACTATTTATCAGGAAAATAGTACAGGTGATCTAACCTTATATTGCAAAGGTGCTCCAGATTTTATTTTGGATTCCTGTACCCACATCTGGTGGAATGGAAAAATAGTATCTTTAACAAAAGATCTTAAAGAGCAAGTGGTGCAAGCTAATGCACATATGGCATCTAAAGCCTTACGTGTATTGGGCTTAGCTTTTCGTCAGATGCCTAAGTCTCAGAGTTTAGAGGATGAAAAGAAATTAGAAGAGGAACTTATCTTTATTGCTCTGGCAGGAATAAACGATCCGCCTCGGGCCACCGCTAAAGAGGCCGTTAAGCTGTGTAAAAGAGCGGGGATTAAAACTGTAATGATCACAGGTGACCACAAGAATACAGCTGAAGCCGTTGCTAAAGAATTAAATATAATAGCTCATAAAGAACAGCAAGTTATAACAGGACAGGAGTTAGATGAACTCAATGATTACCGTTTACAGAAAATAATTAACAAAATTGCTGTTTTTGCCCGAGTATCTCCTAAGCATAAAATTCGGATTGTGAAAGCCTATAAGGAAAAAGGGCATGTAGTGGCCATGACGGGGGATGGGGTAAATGATGCTCCGGCAGTAAAGGAGGCGGATATTGGAGTTAGTATGGGAATAACGGGAACTGATGTAACGAAAGAAGCATCATCGTTAATTTTGGGTAATGATGACTTCGCCACTATAGTAAAAGCTGTAAAAGAAGGACGCATTATTTATGATAATATTAAAAAATTCATTCGTTATTTGCTTTCCTGTAACGTAGGCGAAGTATTGACTATGTTTTGTGCTACTTTGCTGGGAATTCCCTTGCCCTTAATTCCTATACAAATACTATGGGTTAACCTGGTTACTGATGGGCTACCGGCTATGGCTTTAGGTCTGGATCCCGGAGACCCTGATGTAATGTCCAAACCACCTAGGGATCCTCAGGAAAGTATCTTTTCCCATGGCTTAGCAGGACGTATTTTTATGCGGGGTGTAACTATTGCTCTAGTGACACTAACCGTATACATATTAGGCTATCTGTTGGGAGGGCATAATTTGGCTTTAGCAAGAACCATGGCTTTTAGTGCTCTAGTATTGAGTCAATTATTTTATGTTTTTGAATGCCGCTCGGAACTCCACTCTATTTTTGAACTGGGGTTTTTCACCAACTCCTATTTGGTGGGAGCTGTTTTATGCTCAGTGATAATGCAGCTGGTAGTAATTTATTTGCCCTTTTTCCAAATGATATTTAAAACTGTTCCCTTAGGATTATGGCATTGGGTAATAATATTAGTATTAACATTAGGAACTACCCTCTTGCAGGGTTTTTATCGTACTGTTAAAATCAGAAGGAAGGATAACATATTATTTATTAAGAATTAGGGGGTAGTTTAGTGAAATTTTGTAAAATGCATGGTCTTGGTAATGACTTTATCATGGTAGATGGAATTAAAGGAAAACTGCCGCAGGATGTAAATAAAACTGCACTAAAATTATGTGACCGCCATTTCGGTATTGGTGCAGATGGTCTTGTGTTTATACTTCCCTCTGAAAAAGCTGATATTAAGATGCGTATAATTAATTCTGATGGAAATGAAGCGGAAATGTGTGGTAATGCAACGCGCTGTTTTGCTAAATATGTTTATGAGGCAGGATATATTGATAAAAAAAGCTTTAGTATTGAAACCCTTGCTGGTATAATGGTTCCAAGGCTTATAATTGAAGACGGTCACGTCAAAGAGGTTGCAGTAGATATGGGAGAACCTTTTTTAAATAAAGAAGCTGTACCCATGAAAGGACCTGATGGTAAGACTATAAGCGAACCTTTGCAAGTATTGGATTCAACTTTCAATATAACAGCACTCCTATTAGGTGTACCCCACTGTGTCATTTTCGTTGACGATGTAGATAAAATTGATTTATGTAAATATGGTCCGGCAATAGAAAGCCATCCAATATTTCCCAGGAAAATAAATGTGGATTTTATAGAAGTTATTAATGAACAGGAAATGAAGATGAGAGTTTGGGAACGGGCCGCAGGCTTAACACTGGCTTGTGGCACCGGAGCGTGTGCTTCACTAGTTGCTGCAGCTTTGAATAAAAAGACTTCCCGTAAGGCTACAATACATTTGCCGGGCGGTTCTTTGAAAATTGAGTGGGCAGATAATAATCACGTATATATGACGGGACCAGCAGAACTAGTATTTTCTGGTGAAATCTTAGACAATACATTAATTATATAAAGAAAGGAAGGATGTATATTGAGTAATAGTAACAGGGAAGCGCTAAGGATAAAAAAGTTACCTCCTTATCTATTTGCGCGTATTGAAAAGAAAATTGAAGAAGCTAAGGCTAAGGGAGTTGACATAATAAGTTTTGGCATCGGAGATCCTGATATGCCTACTCCCTTACCGATTATCGAGGAACTTTGCCAAGAAGCTCATAATCCGGCTAATCACCAATATTCTCCCTCTGTGGGTATGCTTTCTTTTCGCGAAGCAGTAGCTGCATATTACAACAAAACCTTTGGAGTTAAACTTGATCCCCAAACGGAAATTATTAACCTAATTGGATCTAAGGAAGGCATAGCTCACATTAATTTTTGTTATGTAGATCCGGGAGATCTCAACTTAATCCCTGATCCGGGGTATCCTGTCTATGGAATAGGAACTCTCCTGGCCGGGGGGGAAGTTTATACCATGGCTCTTTTAGAAGAAAATGGGTATTTACCTGATTTAACGAAGATTCCTGAGGAAATTGCGCAAAAAGCCAAACTAATGTACTTGTGTTATCCCAATAACCCCACAGGTGCTGTAGCAGATAAAAACTTTTTTGCTGAAGCGGTAGAATTTGCTAAAAAATATGAAGTTATAGTATGTCACGATGCAGCCTATACAGAAATTTTTTATGATGGTAAGCAATCCCCCTCTTTTCTGGAAGTACCGGGGGCAAAAGATGTAGGGATTGAATTTGGCTCTCTATCAAAGCCCTTTAATATGACGGGCTGGCGGGCAGGTTGGGCTGCCGGTAGAAAAGATATAGTAGATGCCTTAGGAAGATTTAAATCTAATGTTGATTCAGGACAGTTTCAGGCTGTGCAATATGCCGCCATTAAGGCTCTTACCGGTTCTAAAGATAGCATAGTTGAATTGCGTGAGATCTATAAAAAGCGGAGAGATATAGTTGTCGAAGGCTTAAATCGTTTAGGATGGAATTTAGAAAAGCCCCAAGGTTCTTTTTACATATGGGCTCCGGTACCTAAGGGTTATACATCAGCTTCTTTTGCAGAATACGTACTGGACAAGGTGGGGGTAATCATTACGCCTGGTAATGGTTATGGGAAATATGGCGAAGGATATTTCCGTATTTCACTTACTATTCCCGATGAACGTTTACAGGAAGGCATAGACCGTTTGGAGGAAAATCTTGGCAAGGTGGAGTTTTAAACATCTTGGATAAAAATTCTCTTACTAGGTGCGGACTATATGTCCGCACTTTTATGTTGCAAACTAATAAAATTGTGATGTTTTAGCAGGAAAAGGTGGTACAAAAGAGAATAAAATTGTTTATTAAATGGTTAATAATAGTAAAGGAACAATTGGGGGTAGAGAATCTTGATAAAAAGTATGACAGGTTTTGGTAGGGGAGAACATATCGGTAAATATAAGCATGTAATTGCAGAAATGAAAGCAGTTAATCATCGCTATAGTGATGTTCTTATTAAACTGCCAAGACAGTATACTTTAATAGAGGAACGAATAAAACGCTCTGTCTTGGATTGCATCTCTCGTGGGAGGATAGAAGTATACTTGCGCTTTGAGGATACAGGCAAGAAAGAGAAGGAAGTTCAGGTTGACAAAGAATTAGCCTTGGCGTATTATAAAGCATTGAAGGAATTGGCAACAATTACTGAAACCCCTTTGGATATTGGGGTTGAGGATTTAGCTGAGTTGCCTGATGTACTTAATATCGAAGAACAACAGGAGAATTTGGAAGAAATATGGGAAGATGTTGCTCCTGCTCTACAACAAGCCCTGGAAATACTATTGGAAATGAGGGAAATAGAAGGGGCTAAGTTGAAACGGGATTTACAAGAACATCTGTTGATTTTGCATAAACTTCACAACAAAATAGAAGAAAAAAGCCCTCAGGTTGTTGACAATTACAGAGAAAAACTACACAAGCGATTACAAGAAATTTTGGATACTGATCAGGTTGACGAAAATCGACTTGCCTTGGAGGTAGCTCTATTCGCTGATAAATGTAGTATTGATGAAGAATTGGTTAGACTCAACAGTCATTTAGCTCAATTTAAGCAAACTTTAGATGAAGATAATCCTGTAGGTAGAAAACTGGACTTTTTGATTCAAGAAATGAATCGAGAAGTTAATACTATCGGATCAAAAGCCAATGATTTAGACATTACACAACAAGTTGTAGAAATGAAAAGTGAAATAGAAAAATTGCGGGAACAAGTACAAAATATTGAATAATAAGTAGGAGGACTTTTAATGGAGATAAAATTAATTAATATTGGGTTTGGAAATATTGTTTCAGCGAATAGAATTATTGCAATTGTTAGTCCTGAATCGGCACCTATAAAAAGAATTATCCAAGAAGCAAGAGATAAAGGAATGTTGATAGATGCTACATATGGTAGACGTACCAGGGCAGTAGTTATTACAGACAGTGATCATATTATTCTCTCTGCTGTTCAGCCTGAAACAGTGGCTAACAGACTTAATACTAAAGAAATTACCCACGGTGAAGACCAGACTATATAAGGAGTGATGTCATCGTGGAAAGAGAAAACATAGGAAATCTTATCGTAATTTCAGGTCCATCAGGTGTGGGTAAAGGTACAGTATGTCGCAGCTTATTAAAAAAAATTGAAGTAGTGTATTCAATTTCTGCAACTACTAGAAGGAAAAGACCTGGTGAAATCCAAGGTAAGGATTACTTTTACTATACTAGGGAAGAATTTGAAAAGAAAATAAATGAAGATGCTTTCTTAGAATGGGCTAGAGTTTATGGAAACTATTATGGCACCCCTATAGAATTTGTGGACCAAATTTTGCATGAGGGTAAGGATTGTATTTTAGAAATCGATACGCAAGGGGCTCTGCAAGTTAAAGAGAAGAGGCCTGAAGCTATCTTTATCTTTATTCTACCTCCATCCAAAGAAGAGTTGATTAGGCGTTTAACGGGCAGAGGGACGGAAAATGAAAAAGAAATCAACACACGAATAGGTAAATTAGAAGAAGAATTGGCCCATTTGTGTGATTATGATTATAAGATTATAAATGATAACATTGAAATAGCAGCAGAAAAAATAAAGGCTATTATTGTGGCAGAAAGATGCCGGGTTAAGAAGAATAAGTAAAAATATTTGGAGGTGTTGTTGGGATGCGTCAACCTTCTATTGATCTTTTAACGGAAAAGATGGAATCTAAATATGCCTTAGTAGTAGCAACGGCGAAAAGAGCACGCATGCTTACAGATGGGGCTAGGCCCATGTTGGATAGGGAAACTGATGAAATAACTAAAGCGGTAAGCGTTGCTTTAGAGGAAATTGGAGAAGATAAGATTATAATTGATACTCCCCAAGGTGGTATTAAATAGGGAGGTAGCATAGTGCTGAACAATAAAACCGTAGTCCTAGGTATAACAGGTGGAATAGCTGCCTATAAGAGCGCAGAGCTAGTAAGAAGGCTGAAAAAGAAGGGCGCGGAAGTATTTTGTGTAATGACAGAATCTGCCCAACAATTTATAACGCCACTTACCATGCAAACCCTCTCACAAAATCCGGTATTTACTGAGATGTTTGGTAAGGTGCATCACTGGAATGTGGAGCATATTTCCCTGGCTGACAGAGCAGATCTTTTACTTGTAGTACCAGCTAGTGCCAACATTATAGGTAAAGTAAGTAGTGGAATTGCTGATGATCTTCTTACAACAACTATTATGGCTACTAAGGCTCCAATTTTAATGGCTCCGGCTATGAATGTGAACATGTATCAAAACCCTGTTACCCAAAGAAATATTAAAAATCTTAAAGAATTAGGTTATCGTTTTGTAGCTCCAGGCTGTGGGGATTTAGCTTGTGGCTATCAAGGACAAGGCAGACTAGCGGATTTAGACGTGATTATGGATACCGTAGAAGGACTGGTAGAAGATAACAAACCACTGGATAGAAAAAAAGTTTTAGTAACGGCAGGACCAACGTGTGAATCTATAGATCCTGTTCGCTATTTGACCAATAGAAGCTCCGGTAAGATGGGCTATGCTATAGCCAGAGAAGCACATCTAATGGGGGCGGAAGTGACATTAGTGAGCGGTCCTACAGCACTAAAACCTTTTTCCGGTGTAAAACTTATTTCTGTACGATCGGCACAACAAATGTATGAAGCAGTGCTTAAAAATTTTGAAGATAGTGATATTGTCATTAAGGCAGCGGCTGTAGCAGATTACAAACCTTCAGAAGAAGCTAATGACAAGTTAAAAAAACAGGGTGGAGACTTGGTGCTGAAGTTGACTAGGAATCCTGATATTCTGGCGGAATTGGGACAACAGAAAAAATCTCAAATTCTGGTGGGATTTGCTGCCGAAACTAAAGATGTAATAAATTATGCCACGGAAAAAGTAAAGAAAAAGAAACTAGATTTTATTGTTGCCAACGACCTTACTAAAGAAGGAGCAGGTTTCGCCTCGGAATCAAATATTGTGACACTTATTTTCTCCAGCGGGGAAGTAGAAAAATGGCCACAAATGAGTAAAAATGAGGTGGCTAGAAAGATTTTAAGTAAAGCAGCTAATTTAAGCAAAGAAAAGGAGTGTGAAGGGATTGGTTAGAACACTTTTTACTTCTGAATCTGTTACAGAGGGACATCCCGATAAGGTAGCGGATCAGATCTCTGATGGTATCTTAGATGCCATTATTGGAGAAGATCCTATGGCCCGTGTGGCTTGTGAAACTTCTGTAACTACAGGGCTTGTTCTTGTAATGGGAGAAATCACCACTCAATGTTATGTAGATATTCCTAAAATAGTACGAAGTATTATAAAAGATATAGGCTATACCAGAGCAAAATACGGGTTTGACGGGGCTACTTGCGCAGTATTAACTGCAATAGATGAGCAATCTCCCGATATTGCGTTAGGTGTAGACAAAGCTTTGGAAGCTAAAACAGGGGAAATGACAGAAGACCAGATTGAAGCTATTGGTGCCGGGGACCAGGGCATGATGTTTGGTTATGCTACTAATGAAACTCCGGAATATATGCCCTTACCTATTACCTTAGCTCATCAATTGACTAGGAGATTAGCTGAAGTCAGAAAAAAAGAAATACTTCCTTATCTTCGACCAGATGGAAAATCTCAAGTTACTGTGGAATATGAAGATGGTAAACCCGTGAGAATTGATACTATAGTAGTATCAACACAACATAGTTCTAAAGTGGATTTAGAAACCATAAGAAAAGATGTTATTAAAGAAGTTATCCTACCTGTAGTACCTACAGAATTGATGGACGAAAAAACCCGTTACTTTATTAATCCTACTGGAAGGTTCGTAGTAGGCGGCCCCATGGGAGATTCAGGATTAACAGGCAGAAAAATCATTGTAGATACATATGGTGGTATGGCCCGTCACGGTGGCGGAGCTTTTTCCGGAAAAGATCCCACGAAGGTTGATAGGTCAGCTTCTTATGCTGCACGTTATGTAGCAAAAAATATTGTTGCTGCAGGATTGGCTGACAAGTGTGAAATCCAATTAGCGTATGCTATAGGGGTTGCACGTCCTGTAAGTGTTATGATTGATACCTTCGGTACAGGAAAAGTGGCCGAAGAAAAAATAATTGAAGCAGTTAATAAAGTGTTTGACTTGCGCCCGGCTGGTATCATAAAACAGTTAAATCTAAGAAGGCCTATATACAAGGATACGGCGGCATATGGCCATTTTGGTCGCTTAGATTTAGATTTGCCTTGGGAAAAAACGGATAAAGCGGAAGAACTGAAGAAGTTACTATAATTTATAGAATAAATAAACATATATAGGTGCTGACAAGAGTGTTGTCAACACCTTTTGTTTTTGATGTGTTATAATAAAAAGATAACTAATTTAGCCATGAGAAGGAATTGAGCAAATGTATGCTGATGTATTAGTTTTATTTCCAGAAAGTAACTATGATCAAATATATACTTACAGTATTGATGCAAAAAGTTATAATAAATATAAGAATATGACAGGATTTCTTGTGGTAGTACCCTTACGAAATAAAGCTGTGCAAGGAATTATTATCAAAACTTATTCTGAAAAACCGGAGCTTTCAGTTATTAAACCCCTCACCAAAGTATTGAGCACTGCTCCCTTATTAAATGATAAAACATTTCTTCTGGCTAAATGGGTAAGTTCTTATTATGCTTGCTCTTTGAATAAAGTAATGAGTCTTTTTCTTCCACCGGCAGTCAAAAAGAAAGAAAAAGAGATCTTTGTCCTTAACCGTGAAAAGTTAAAAGAATGTTTGTTTTTATCTGAAAAAGAAAAGGAAATTGTCCAATATGTGGATGGAAAAAGAACAGGTGTAACATTGCAGAGTATGCGCAAAAAATTTGGTGATGAAGGGGAGCAAAGTTTCAGGCTTTTATTAAAAGAAGAATTACTCATACAAAGAAAAGTTTTTTCTTCTCCCTTTAGTGATAAAGAAAAGCAGATGGTTGCTTTAAGGGAAAAGGCACCGCCCTGGCAAGAAATTGAAAGGGCCCCGCGTCAAGCAGAAATTATTAAGGCTCTGGAACAAGGGCCCCAAGCCATAAAAGATTTGAAAAAACTAACTCCTTCAATTTATGGGGTAATAAAAGCTATACAGAATAAAGGATGGGTTAAGGTATACTCGGAAAAAGAAAGAAGAATTCCTACCCAAGATAGATTGCTCAGCCAAAGACCACTCGAATTGAATGAGGAACAAAAAAGAACAGTAGCAGCTTTATCCAGAAGTATCAGCTTGGGAGTTGAGAAGAAGTTTTTATTATATGGTGTTACGGGAAGCGGTAAAACAGAAGTATATTTGCAGGCCATCAAGAAAGCTTTGGAATGCAAACGTCAAATACTATATTTAGTTCCGGAAATAGCCCTCACATCACAAATAACTTCCCTACTTCTTGATTCCTTTGGAAAAGATGTAGCTTTGATACACAGTGCTTTATCACCGGGAGAAAGATATGATGAGTGGATGCGGATTAGAAAAGGTGAAGCCAAAATAGTATTAGGACCACGTTCCGCAATTTTTGCGCCATTTGCTGATTTAGGACTAATAATTGTCGATGAAGAACATGAAAATGCATATAAGCAAAATGAGCCAGATCCTAGATATGATGCGAGAAAAGCAGCGGGAATAATGGCTAAACTTTATCAAGCTACGTTAGTTTTCGGATCTGCAACCCCCTCATTAAGAGCTTATCAGAAGGCGCAGAAGGGTGAGTACCACTTATTGACTCTACCAAACAGAGTGGCTTCTCGTCCTATGCCTCGAATAAAGCTGGTAGATATGAAAAAGGAACTGAGGGAAGGAAATCGAAGTATTTTTAGTAGGGAGTTACTATCAACATTGGAAGACGTCATTGCCAGGAAAGAGCAGGCCATGCTTTTTCTTAACCGAAGAGGTTTTCACACTTATGTGTTTTGTCGTGAATGTGGGGATTCTCTAATCTGCCCCCATTGTAATATTACCCTGACTTATCATGCTGCATTTCAGCAGTTA
>JAHDSB010000158.1 GCA_018433015.1 Clostridia bacterium
ACCGCCCCGTCCGAATACAAAGGGGTCTCCCCCTTTGAGGCGTACTACAGTTTGTCCCTTAAGGGCCTCTGTAACTAAAACCTCATTTATTTCCTCCTGCTTGAGGGTATGCTTCTCCGGAGATTTACCTACATAAATAAGATGAGCACTAGCTTTTCTATGTCTTAACAACCCGGGGTTAACTAAACGATCATAGACGATCACATCGGCTTTTTGTAAGACTTTCAAACCTTTTACTGTTAAAAGCCCCTCATCGCCCGGTCCTGCCCCAACTAAAAATACCCTTCCTTTATTCATTACAAACTCCTGCCTTCTCTAACAATTCTGCTGCACCTTGTTTTTTTAGGTGCTCCGCTACCTGTAAGCCTAAAGTTTGGGGTTCCTTGCACGAACCATACATTTTCTCGCGCAACACTACTTTACCATCTAAACTCCCCACTATAGCTTCGAGATATAGCTTTTCGTCTTGCTCCTCTGCCAATGCACCCACCGGTACATGACAACCTCCTTCCAGAGCATCCAGCAAGGTTCGTTCTGCCGTGACACAACGGGCTGTTGCTTCATCATGAACTCCTTGTATTAAGGAAAGTATAAAATCATCATCTTCCCGAACTTCTATGGCTAAAGCCCCTTGCCCTGCAGCAGGTAAACATAAAGAGCAGTCCAGTTTTTCTGTGATTTTATCCTGCCAACCCAGCCTTTCAACCCCGGCTGCCGCTAATACTATGGCATCTAAATTTTGAGACTCCATCTTCTTTAAGCGGGTTTGTAAATTTCCCCGCAAATCTACCATTATTAAATCCGGTCTATGATACAAAAGCTGAGCTTTTCTCCGCAAACTGCTGGTTCCAATGCGGGCTCCCCGGGGAAGTTCATTAAAGCCTTTGCCCTTCTTGGAAATTAGAACTTCTCGGGGATCATGGCGTTCCGTCACTGCTCCAATCAGTAAACCGGGTGGTAATTGAGTAGGAAGATCTTTAAGACTATGAACTGCAAAATCTATACTTCCCGCCAACAGCCCCGTCTCTAACTCTTTTGTAAAAAGGCCTTTGCCTCCTACTTTATCCAAAGAAACATGCAAAAATTTATCTCCCTTGGTACACATGGGAACAAGCTCAAATTGATAATCTGAGTATTTTTGTTTTAAAGCCTCAATAACATAATTAGTCTGCCATAAAGCTAGGGGGCTCTGTCTGGTACCAACTTTAATTATTTTCATGATTTTAACTCCTCCGCCACATGTTTTCTGAGATTAAAAAGCTGCTCAATAGCTTCTGAATATACAGGACCTTTTTCCAGAGGAGCATATTCTTTTAAATTAATAATCGGTTCATATAAGAACTTGTTAATAATGGAGTTGGCTAAAGAGCCAATTATTTTTTCTTCTTTTTCCGTAACCTTACCCAACTTCCGGAAAGTTTTTTCTAGTTCTTTTTCTTTGATTTCGTTAGCTTTTTCTTGTAACGATACAATCGTAGGTATCACTTTTAAGGATTCAAACCAACGCAAAAATTCTTCCACTTCTTCTTCCACAATTTTTTGGGCTTTTACAGCCTCTTTTTTTCTCTCATCTAAATTCTTTTGCACCACATGCTGAAGATCGTCAATATCGTAAAGGGAAATGCCGGGTAGCTTCCCTACTTCAGGATGTATATCCCGCGGTACAGCAATATCGATAAAAAGTAGAGGGCTTTCCTGCCTTGACTGCAATGCACTTGCTACATCTTCTACTTCCAATAAATAATGAGGTGCAGCTGTACAGCTAATAACAATATCGGCTTCCTGCAAAAAAGAAGTATATTCTGACAAACGTACAGCCTGTCCACCAAACTCTTCAGCTAATCTTTTGGCCTTTTCATAGGTCCTATTAGCTACAACTACTGTGGAAACACCATTGCTGACCAGATGCCTAAGGGTAAGCTCACTCGTTTCCCCAGCTCCTAATACCAGTACAGTTTTTCCTTGAAGTTTGCCAAATAAATTTTTACTTAACTCTACGGCAGCAGACCCAACAGATACGGCATAGTGATCGATGGAAGTTTCTGTGCGCACTTTTTTACCTACATTAATAGCCTTTTGAAATAGTGTATTTAGAACATTGTTAGAAATTCCACAATCACGAGCACAGTTATAAGCATCTTCCACTTGTCCTAAAATCTCACTTTCGCCCAAAATCATGGAATCAAGACCAGAAGCTACTCGCAGCAAGTGATACACGCCCTGGCGTAGTTCTTCACAGTATATATATTCTTTAATATTATCCACAGTACAGCCCGTGTACTCAGCAATGAACTGCAAAACTGTTTCCTGACCCTTTTCCCTATCTTGGGCTGCAAAATAAAATTCTGTCCTGTTGCAGGTAGACAGGATCACTATACCTTCCAGCTCCACATATTCTTTCAACCGTTGAGCTCTAGCTTTAATTTGTGGTTTGGAAAGAGACATTCTTTCCCGTATTTCTACAGGTGCCGTTTTATAGTTAATACCTACAACGCCAATAAACATTTCTCCACCCTCTTCCTAACCTCTTTTTTCTTGCCCTCCCTAAGGAGTTGTAAGAGGTCAGAGTAAACTAGCTCTCTAAAAAACTGTTCGCGAATTTGTTGATTCATCTCTTTACTACAAACCTTTGGTCTGACTTCTGCCAATATATCTACGAGCTCTGCATATTCTTTACCATAAACCTTACTCAAGTCTTCCCTTATTTTTCGGGCTAAGGCTGGGCTCTTTCCATTGGTAGAAACACTAAGAGTTAGATCTCCTCGACGCACACAGGCATTTACAATAAAATCACTATCCTCAGCACTATCGACCGTATTAACTAAAATCTTCTGAGTACGACAGTATTCTGCAATGTGATGATTGATTTGTCGCTCATTTGTGGCGGCAACAACTAAAAAGCTTCCTTTTAAATATTTGTCATTATATTCATCTTCAATCCACTGTATTGCCTGGGTTTCTACTAACTCTTGTAGTTGCTCTGATAGATAAGGACTCACCACAAAAACCCTCGCCCCTGCTTTGAATAAGCCTTTCGTCTTACGGGTAGCTACTTTTCCTCCCCCTACCACTACACATTTTTTTGCTGTTACATCTAAAGCCACGGGATATGCAAAAGCCATCTTTATTTTTCTCCACTTCTTTTAGCCAGGACAGTAGACAAATAATTCACCTGTTGTTTCTTCACATTTTCTAAATTTGTAAATATTTCTTCGTTATCTAAACCGCATCTGCTTACCATAACGGAGTTTGCAATATGCCCGGATTCTTTTAATTTTTCTACTACTTGAACATAGTTTTTATATACTTTCATTAACACCAGATTATCTGATTTGTTAATCACATCTTCTAAAGCCTTTTCATCTTTGGTGGTAGGGACAATACTTAAAACTTGATTACCTTCAGCCAAAGGCATTCCCACGTGACTTGCAATAGCACAAAAAGCAGGAATCCCGGGAATTGTCTTAATAGGATAACCGCTATCTTTCAGAAGTTTAAATACATAAATGTAAGTGCTAAAAAGCATGGGATCTCCTAAAGTCAAGAACACTACTTTCTTCCCCTGGGTTAGAAAATCTAAAATGATTCTTTTATTTTCTTCCCAGGCATCTGTCAATACATCTTCATGGAAAACCATGGGGAAAACAAGATGCACTACTTCTACAGAGTCTTTCAAGTAAGGACTAGCAATTTTTAAAGCTGTACTTTTCTCTATTTTTTCTGTACGAGGCGCAATAATAATGTCTGCTTCTTTAATAACGTTGACTGCTTTAACTGTTAAAAGCTCCGGATCCCCCGGCCCTACCCCTACACCATAAAATATTCCTGACATACTTACCCTCCATCTTCTTTGATATTTCTTTTTTATATCTATTACTTATTGAACATCTACTTATTGAACATCGGCTAGCTTTTTTAAGCATTCCACTACTTCTTGCCCGGTTACTGGATCTTGCGGTTTAAACTGATTTCCTTTCAGGGACATAATTCCGTTTTCCAAGATTATCTCTACCTGGCGCGGATTACTACATTCTTTTAGATCTGTATATGTGATTTGGCTCTCTTTATCCTCCAAATCTGCCAGCATATACAGCACTGACGCCAATTCTTCTCTAGTTATATTCTGGTAAGGATAGAACTTATCTTCTTTTCCTTCCATGTAACCGGACAATACTGCGGTTTCTATATATTCAAAGGCTGGATCTGTAAACTTTACATCAGTAAAATCTCCATATACATGACCGTTGTGCGTCTGTTGGTAATATTTAGAGGAAGGGACAAATATTCCTTTATGTTTAAACATTACAGCCATCTGAGCCATCTGTTCTCTCGTTACCAGCTCTTTATTTGCAAATTTAGATAATTCATCCATAACTTCAGGATAAAACATGCGGGCTAATTCCCTTACTCCCACAGCTAAACGAAAGGTGGGACTGGAAACCAGCTTTTCTTCGATATTATATATTCTATCTTCACGTACTGCCTTAATAGCATGGAATCCCGGTCTTATCTTAATAGCATGGGGAGATCCCCCGGCGTTCATGGCACCTCTTTGTGCCACAAAGACATCTATCTCTTCCGCTTTTTCCAAAATTCTTTCTGCACCATAAGAGGCAATACTCGTTCCTTCTCTGATGCCTTCTGCATCAGCAGCTATATTGATTCCACCGGCGTATTTAACCATCTGGGCCGGTGTAGAATCCGCTGTAATAGTTCTATATTGATTTTCTGTAGATTCAAAATATACTCTTACTTTTGGTTCTATTTCAGAAGTTAGATTTGCAACTTCCTGAATATCAGTGGTAAATTCCTTTAATAGACTTTGGGCTTTTTCTTCTTGACCTGTGACAACAGCAAGTTTTTCTATATAGGGAACAAATTCAGCGAAACTTTCCGGATAAAGAGAAACTACATTAATCTTAGCTTTTTTCAAAGCCTCTACAAATTCAGGATTACTTCTCGTAATAAAAGGGCGAATCAGAACCAGATCGGGATTGGCTGCAATTACTTTCTCCGGATCCGATTTATAATCAAATACTTCTTTGTCCCTAACTTGTGGAGGATAGCTATCACTAGTTCCTACACCAATAACTTGCTCATCTAACCCCAACGCAAACAGATTAATAGTATGAGCAGAATAAAGAGAGATGATGCGCTGGGCAGGTTGCTCCATTTTAATGAGATTTCCATCATCATCTGTTAATTCAATCTTAGCGGGCTCACCATTTACTTGTTCGGATTTGTTTCCTACACATCCTGTAAACAATACTCCCAAAATAAATACTACACAAAGGCAGAGGGCACTCAGTCTTTTCATCTTTGCACATTCACTCCTTTTGCTTAGGAAAAAGGGTAAAGAACCGGCAAATAGCTTATTACTATTTGCCGGCCTTGTTCCTTATTCCTCACTTAATCCCATAGGATTTCCCTCAATACAGTCCTGCACGTGTTGTACATAGATATTTTGATATTCAGGATTTTCCCCTAATCCATGAATATATGTTTTAACAGTAAATCCTTCTTTTTTTAAGATAGTTTTCCAAGAATCCTCCTCGTCTCCTGCCATGTCATTATTTGCATGGTCTCCTGCCACTAGCATATAAGGCATGAGGGTTACTTCTTTAACACCCGCTTCTTTCAATTGAGGTATGATGTTATCTAAAGTGGGATATCCCTCTACGGTACCAACAAATACATTGTCATAAGTATCATTAAGTACTAACTGCAAACAAGAGTAACAAGCATTAGCAGGGTGATGAGTTCCATGACCCATGAAAACAACAGCTTGATCCTTTTTCAATTCAGGCATTTGAACCTTTAATGCTTCAGCAGCAATTTTATAATCTTCAATATTTGTCAAAATAGGTCTGCCAATAACTAACTTTTTGAAAGAATCTTGGAATTGAGCTGCAGGTTCTATGATCTTTTCACTATATTCCTCACCAGGAATGATGTGTAAAGGTTGCACCACAACTTCTGTAAAACCGTCCTCTTTCATTTTTGTGAGGGCTTCTTCAAAACTGTCTATCTGGATATTATCCCTTTCCTGTAACTTCTTACGGATAATATTAGAAGTAAAAGCCCTGCGCACTTCATAATCTTGGAAACTTGCAGCAATTTTGTTTTCACATGCTTCAATTGTTACTTTACGAGTATCAGCATAACTAGTACCAAAACTAACTACTAAAATTCCTTTTTTATCGACAGTAGGTTCCTTTTTATCTGCTGTCGCTTGAGCTTTGTCGGCTCCACATCCTACAACATTAGTTACTAGAGTCATAAGCATCACTATCAGTAAAACAGCTGAAAATCTTTTTTTCATCCTGTTTACCTTCCCTTTCTGTAATTTATCGCGGTGAAACCGTCCGTAGGACCCTCTCTTCAAGATCATAAGAGGGGGACAACGGACGTTAACACTCCGATTGATTTAACTAACCATCAGTGGGTATGAACAAAACCCCCACTGATGGAAGTTTCACTTTATTAACTGAAGTTTTAACTCTGCCCGGGATCAGAATTAAAAACTTAAGTTCATATTGATGAAGAGTAATGACTATAATTGGGGAAGAACAGCTAATCCCCTTTCGCCTATTTTCTTTACATTTATCTTAAATAACGAATGGATAAACGACGGATTCATAACCTTCTCAGCCGTCCCCCACCTCATTATTTTTCCTTTATTTAAAGCTAATACGGTATCACTATAGGTATCAGCCATATTGAGGTCATGCATCACTGAAACTATGGTCATGTTCTTTTCTTTCACTAATCTCTTTAAGAGATTTAAGGATTTAATGCTATAACAAACATCCATGGCAGAAAAAGCTTCATCAAGAAATAAGACTTCCGGTGTTTGAGCTAAAGCTCGGGCGAGAATAACCCGCTGTCTTTCTCCCATACTAATCTCCGTTATCAACGTATTAGCAAATTTCAATGTTTCAGTTGCTTCCATAGCCTCATGTACTATGGCTATATCTTCTTTATTGCTCTTCTTGCAGCCTTGAAAAGGATTTCTTCCCATCATAACTACTTCCAAACAAGTAAAGGGAAATTTAATCCTTACATCTTGAGAAACCAGGGCTATTTTACGGGCTATTTCTTCTGGAGATAACTGAATTAAAGCTTTGCCTTGTAATTTAACTGTACCGGAAACCGGTTGTAAAAATCCTGTCATGGCTTTTAAGAGTGTAGTTTTTCCCGACCCGTTAGGACCAAGAATAGTAAGAAACTCCCCTTTTTTAACGGAAAAGGAGACATCATTAAGGACTTTTTTCTGGTCATAAAAGCAATTTAATTGGTTGACTTCATACACAATTATCACTCATTTCTCTGCAGGATTCTCAACCTTAAAAAGTTTAACTACCGTAAATTATCCTATAAAAGTTTTTTTACGAGAAACAAAAATATAGATGAAGAAGGGCCCCCCTAATAAGGTAGTAACCACGCCTACGGGAATTTCTACATTTAATAGCACCCTGGCTGCCGTATCCGCCAGCAGCAAAAGTAGTCCTCCGAATACTGCAGATAAGGGCAGCAAAATCCGGTTATCTGAACCTATCAAGAAACGTAACATATGAGGGACAATTAAACCTACAAAACCAATGATACCGCTAATTGATACGCATATTGCCGTAATAAGAGAGCCACAAATCAAAAATATCCTGCGTACTTTTTGTGTATCAACACCAAGGGTTCTGGCTTCCTGCTCCCCCAAACACATAATATTTAAGTCTCCTGAGAAATAAATACACACTAGGGTTCCCAAGACTATAAAAGGTAAACCTAAATACACATGCTCCCAACTACGAGCAGCTAAACTACCCATAAGCCAATAAACAATAGCGGCAACCTGCTCTCCCGCTGCACTCTTAATCAAACTGATTGCTGCGGATAAAATGGTGCTGACAATAATTCCGGCGATGACTAAGTTGGCTGTATTGATATATCCTTTAACTTTAGCGATAGATACTACTAAGCCTAAGGTTAAAAAAGCTCCTGCAAAAGCACATAAAGTTATAGGCAACGTGAAATCTTGAACAATTAAATTTAAATATATTGCCAAAGCAGCACCGAAAGCCGCTCCTGTGGAAACTCCCATAGTATAGGAATCAGCTAAAGGGTTCATTAACAACGATTGAAAAACAGCCCCTGATACGGCTAAACCACTGCCCACAAGAATCGACGTTAAGATTCGTGGAAGACGAATATCCCAAACTATAGCCTGTTGAGAATCCATAATGTCTTGAAGAAATTGAGGATTTCCTGATACCTTGCCAGCTATGATTTTCAAGACCTGAATTGCTCCTATATCCGCTCTACCTAAACGAGCAGATATTATCAGGCAACAAAATAATATTATTGCTAAAATGAAAAATATAAATTTAGCTTTGCGATATTTTGCAGTTAAAAGGCTATTTATATCTACATTCATTTCTCTCTCCATTTTTTCATATATAAAATAAAGGCCTTCCAGTTTAAACTGAAAGGCCTTTCCCATCTGAAAGCCACTCTTATGCAGATATTAAATATATCCCCTTTAAATATTCTGCAGTCCTTCAAGGCAGGTCTCCTGGCTCACGGCTCATCCTCCTCCCCGCCTTCCCATTATATACACAGTGGCTTTTATCCTCTAAGGATATGGGGATTCGTCGTCGTTTACAGTGGTGGGTCCGCGCCGGATTACTGATTACCGGCTTTCCTATTCTCCCTTCAACAAGGGCACCTTGAAATAAAATATTTATTTTTTAATTATTACTATTCTCAAGCTTATTTTATTACATAGTTATAATTTTTTCAAATGATTAATTTTTACAGTCAGCTGAAAATTCGAGGATATTTTTTCAATTTTGGCATTAAAGTGAATTTTATTATAAAAACCGTACTTTATAGTATTTTTACGAGGAGAACCGACTTGTTTCTTGAATACATATTTAACAGCTAAATAAAATAACGTGTTATTCAGAAAGATAAATATTCCTAATCTTAAAGGAGTTAAGCATGAAAAAATGTCAGAGTAAAAGTAAAATAACTTAACTGTGTTTTTTGCAAGCACTTTCTGTAACGAAATGCAATGCAAAAGTGTAACACCCCAGATTGTATTTAGTTGTTAGATTGTTTCATCAATGAATGTCTTAATCGCCAGCTATCACGACCAAAAACAATCAAGTGGCTATGATG
>JAHDSB010000015.1 GCA_018433015.1 Clostridia bacterium
CTTTAATAGTCTTGCTCTTTGGATTCACTCTCCAAAAAGCCGGATTAATCGTTGGTGTAGGAACTGCACTCCATCATGGTGCAGATAGCCTTATTGCTTTAGCAGTTTATTCTACTGTTTCTCTAATCATCCCCAAAAAAGTAGCTGAAACAAACTAAAGAATGTTTAGCTTATTTCAGAAGCTTTGATTTTCTTATCATCAATGTCACTATTACACCAATTATAGAATAGGGAGTTAGTAAATATAACATATCCGTCCAAAAGGTAATTGGTCTTCTGATAATGGGGAACAAAAAGAAACCGGAATAAATCATGGGGATAGGCAACAATAACCATACACTAATTATGTAAAAAGCTCTCTTTATATGTGTTTGTTTTTCGATAAAAGTATTTTTATCACTACCCACTTCAAATAACATAACTGCTAGTATTTGAACCAAAAAACAAACTCCAATTTTTATTCCATTTTCCCTCAATATCGAATTAATATTCTCGCAATGTGGATCGCCAAAAAGTATAAATAGAAAAGCCAGCAGCAAGGCAATTATTTCAATTCCTATACAGATTTTTGCTATCATACGAGTATAATGATGTTTCGGCATATTTTCTTGCTTGGTCATATTTGCAGTAATATTGCTAACATTATTCATCTCATTATTTAATAAATAGTCAGTTGATACTCCAAATAATTTACTTAACTGAAGAATCCTATCCGAATCAGGCCTTGATTCATCTAATTCCCATTTGGAAATTGCTTGTCTCGAAACTGTAATTTGTAGAGCTAACTGTTCCTGTGACATTCTTTTTCCTTTTCTAAGTTGTTGTAGTTTTTCTCCAAATGTCATTATAAGACTCCCTTCAATTTGATACTTTTATCTTAGCATCATACTCAGTTGCCTTCTACCAAATATACTAGAACATCCGCAACTAACAGTTGCACCTACTAATAAAAAGAAGAACCAGACTGTATTTTACCACCATGATTACAGTCTGGTTCTTCTTTCTTCTTACATTCAGCGTTCTTCTCTAAAGTAAGGATTACCCAAGCCTTGAGGGGGTGCATTTTCTTTAGATTTTCTAAAAGATATTACTACCAAGATAACAACTGTAACTATATAAGGCAACATATCCAGGAAATACATCGATACGGGAAAACTAGTATCTTGAATCCTAAAACCAATAATATCTAATCCTCCAAAAAGATATGAACCTATAACAGCCTTATACGGATTCCAAATAGCAAAGATAACTAAGGCTACTGCAATCCAACCCCGTCCTGCTGTTACATTGTTTTGCCACACCGGTATATACACTAAAGATAAATAAGCTCCGCCTAAACCGCAAAGAGCTCCGCCTAATAGGATATGAAAATATTTATAGAAAGTTGTATTTATACTAGCCACATCAGCAGCACCGGGATTTTCTCCCACCGCTCTTACGTTTAATCCAAAACTAGTTTTATAGAGATATACTCCTACTATGAAAACTGATAAATAACTTAAATAAACAAAAATATCTTGCTGGAAAAATATTTCCCCCAGAACAGGAATTTTACTTAATCCAGGGAAAGCAAAGGGTCTGAAAAAGCTTTTTACCGTGGCCGGAACAACCTGTCCTACTAAATTTTGCCCCAAAAAACCTGCAAATCCCGTTCCAAAGGTAGTTAACGTTAAACCTGTTACAACTTGATTAGCTCGAAAACTTACTGTTAAAACAGCATAAATTAACGCTCCTGCTGCACCTGCAAGCATGGAAGTTAATAAGGCGATAATTGGACTATGGGTAACTAAAGCCGTCTTAAAACCAATTATAGCTCCCATCAGCATCATACCCTCGACGCCTAGATTAAGATTACCCACTTTTTCAGTTATAATTTCACCCAATGTAGCAAAAAGGAGAGGAGTCCCCGCTACGATTGCCGCTGCTAAAAAGGATATCGTCGCATCCATATTCCTTTACTCCTTTTTTGAAATAGATTGAAAAGATTTATTCCAGACTAGCTTATAGCGAATAAAGAACTCGCTTCCTAAAACAAAGAATAGGATCATGCCCTGTAAAAGCTGAGCTGCTGCTTGGGGAATTCCAAAAGCTGTCTGAATAAAAGATCCACCTTGCACAAGCGCTGCAAAAAGCAAGGAAACAATGACAATAACAAAGGGCTTCAAGGCAGAAAGCCAAGTGGTAATTATGGCTGTAAAGCCAACACCCCCGGAAACCTCTACCGATAAAGTGTTGTGTAAAGCTGAAGCCTGTATCATGCCAGTTAATCCACATAAACCACCACTTAAGAAGATGGCAGTAATTATAGTTCTTTTTATATTAATCCCCGCATATGCTGCAGTATTTTCACTTTCTCCCAAGACCGCAATTTCAAAGCCTTTTTTGGTGTAATTTAAGAATATATAGATTAAAACTGTTAACACAAGGGCAAAAACCCACCCTATGTGAACACCAAAAAGATCAGGCAAAATAGCATTATCAGTAAAATGGGGGATTTTAGGAAATCCCATAGCTTTAGGATCCTTCCAGGGTCCATATTGTAAATACTGAATCCATTTGAGGGCAATATAGTTCATCATTAAAGTAATAATAGTTTCGTTGGTGCGCCATTTAGCTTTGAAATAGGCTGGTACAGTAGCCCATAGGCCACCACCAATAATACTTGCTAATATCATTATGGATATTAGCAAAGGTTTAGGAAGGTCGGGATAATTTAAGGCCACGTAACTTGCCAGAAAAGCCCCCATACAAATTTGCCCTTCCCCTCCGATATTCCAAAACTGCATTTTAAAAGCTATGGCAATACCTAAAGAAGTTACCACCAGGGGTATAGTTTTAATAATTACTTCTTTCACGCGGTAAACAGAACCAAAGGCTCCTTTCACCATGGCGATATAAACATCCACAGGATTTAACTTTAATAAAAGTATTATAAAAGCCGCTGCCACTAAAGCTAAAATAATGGCTAAAATCCGTATGGCAACAATTTTTGTTTTAGGCATTTCGCCTCGTTTCTGCATCCTAAACAATTTCCGTACCCTCCAGATACTGTTTCTTTTCCCCCGCCATCATTAAACCTAACTCATCTTTAGTAGTTTTAGCCGCATCTATAATACCTGTAACTTCTCCATTACAAAGGACCATAATACGGTCACATAATTCTAGTAAAACATCCAAATCTTCTCCGACAAAAAGAATAGCTACGCCCTTTTCCTTTTCTTCATTTATTAAATCATATATTTTATAACTCACATTAATATCCAACCCTCTAACAGGGTAGGCAGTTATTAGTAGCTTAGGATCTGAATCTAATTCTCTTCCTAATAATACTTTTTGAATATTGCCGCCCGACAACTGTCTTATAGGATGATGGATACCAGGAGTACTAATGTCTAGTTTTTTTACAATTTTTTTCGCTTTTTCTGCTGCTTTCTTTCTATCAATAAAAAGCCCTTTATCATTTTGATAGGATTTTAGAATCATATTATCAACTATATCCATAGAAGCTACTAAACCCATACCCAATCTATCTTCCGGTACAAAACTCATGGTTATGCCACAAGTAATTATTTCCCTTGGGCTCTTACCCACTAAACTTTCATTATTGAACAGAATGTCTCCGGATTCTAAAGGAAAAAGACCTGCTATAGCTTCACACAGTTCTTTTTGACCGCTTCCGGCTATACCTGCAATACCAAGTATTTCACCACTTCTAATATGGAAGCTGATATTTCTTAATACCTCAATACCTTCTACATTCTTGGCATTGATATTTTTTACTTGGAGCGTCACTTCTCCCTGGGGAACTTGTACCCTATCTATGGATAAGTCTAGAGGGTGTCCCACCATCAATTCTGCTAATTCTTTGGGACTAGTAGTTGTTTTATCTAAAGTTTGTATAGTTTTACCTTTGCGCAGTACTGTTATTCGATCGGCTATAGCCATTACTTCATTCATTTTATGGGTAATAAATATTACTGCACAACCTTCTTCTTTCATCTTCTTAACAATTTTAAAGAGCTTCTCTGTTTCCTGAGGAGTTAAGACTGCCGTAGGTTCATCTAAAATTAAAATATCAGCCCCTCTATACAGAACCTTCAAGATTTCCAAGGTCTGTTTCTCCCCTACCGACATGTCATATACCTTTTTATCGGGGTCAACCCCCAATTGAAATCTTTCTGACAAAGCCTTTATTTTAGCGGCATGAGCTTTCTTATTTAGAAAAATCCCATTCTTTTGTCCTAACATGATATTTTCCTGGGCTGTCATAATCTCCACCAGTTTAAAATGCTGGTGAATCATTCCTATTCCTAATTCTAAGGCCGCCCTAGGCGATGTAAGTTTTACTTCCTGGTCACGAATAAAAATAGAACCGCTGTCAGGGCTATAAATCCCTGACAGCATGTTTACTAAAGTACTTTTCCCTGCTCCATTTTCTCCGAGCAAAGCATGAATTTCCCCAGCTTCTACTTGTAAATTGATATTATCGTTAGCTACAACATCACCAAATATTTTGGTGATGCCTTTCATCGCTATATAAGACATTAATTATCCACTCACTTTATTGTTTAGGATTTCCCACTACTCCTTCAACAAACCAATCCATACTTGTTAATTCTTCATCTGTTAAAGTTTCTCCTTCAGCTACACGGATTTCTCCAGCCTGACCTTTAATAGGACCGCTAAATACTTTAAAGGAACCATCGATTATTTCTGCTTTAACTTTTTCTATTGCTTCCTTAGCACCTTCAGGAGCATTTTCTGTAAGAGGAGCTAAATCTACAATGCCGTCTTCCATACCACCCCAGTAGTTTTCTGCTTTCCAGGTGCCGTCCATGATAGCTTTAACTTGTTTTTCGTAATAAGGGCCCCAATTCCAAACGGGTGCTGTAATATATGCTTTGGGAGCTACATCTTTCATATCCATGTTATAGCCAATGGACCATACACCTTTTTCTTCAGCTGCAATTTGGGGACCAGGTGCATCCTGATGCTGGGTTATAACGTCACAATCCTCAGCTAATAAAGCCACAGCAGCATCTTTTGCCTTTGCTGCATCAATCCAAGTATGAGTCCACTTTACATGAACTGTAGCATCGGGATTAACAGAACGAACCCCTAATGTAAAGGCATTAATTCCCCGCAATACCTCTGGTATTTCATAAGCAGCTACATAACCGATTTTATCAGTCTTAGTCTTCATTCCAGCAGCAATTCCAGATAAATAACGCGCTTGATAAATTCTGCCGAAATAAGCTCCCATATTTTCATTAGTCATATATCCTGAGCAATGCATAAACTTTACATCGGGATGAGCTTTAGCGGCATTTAATGTGTAATCCATAAAGCCAAAGCTTGTAGAGAAAATTACATTACATCCTTGGTCGATCAAATCATTAATTACTTTTTCACATTCAGGTCCTTCGGGAACACTTTCCTTATAAAGAGTATCGATATTTAAGTTATTTTCCAATTGTTTACGAGCTACATCATGGGAGGTTGTCCAACCACCATCGCTAGCAGGTCCTACATAAACAAAACCTACTTTTACTGCAGAATTATCCGCTTCTGCATTTTCACCAGGAGCTTTTTCTTCCTGCCCGCATCCTGTTAGAGCAAGAGCTAAAAACATACACATAATTAGCAAAATACTAACTGTCTTTTTCATTTTTTCTCCTCCTAAAAATTATATTTTAAAATATTTAATCAGCAAAATTTAAAACTCTTTTGCTGTACCCATACCTTATTTAAATATAATTTCCCCATTATTCATTGATTCAATTATCACTAAAGACTCTAATTTTGAATTATGTTCTTTAAACATTGCTCTACCTTTTTGTGCACTTTTCTCTATAACTATTCCTATCCCAGCCACTTCTGCCTTAGCCTGTTCTACTATGTCAATGAGGCCGGCCATAGCATTCCCTTTAGCTAAAAAATCATCAATAATAAGGACTTTATCTTGAGGTTGAAGGTATTCTTTAGACACCCTTATCTTATAACTTTTATCTTTTGTAAAGGAATAAACATCACTTTCATAAGTATCCTTTCCCAAGTTGCTGGCATCATGTTTTTTAGCAAAAAGTACAGGCACATCAAAATACTGTGCCGTTATTGAAGCTAAGGCAATGCCCGAAGCCTCTACAGTTAATATCTTTGTAATTTCCCTATCAGCGAAACGCTTCTTAAATTCTTTTCCTATTTCATTGAAAAGCTTAATATCTAGCTGATGATTTAAAAAGCTATCCACTTTAATAATTCTGTCATCTATTACTTGGGCACATTGTAGTATCTTTTGTTTAAGAATATCCATTAGCAAAAACTCCTCATTGATCTAAACTGTAATAAAAAATAAATACGTTCTTAATTATGTAATGTTAGAGTAAATTACCTGCGATTATCCGAACATTTTTTGTTGCATACAATATAATGTTCGTATTCATAATAAAATATAATTGTCTAAAAAGCAAGGTCTTTATCGAAAACAATACCATATTTAAGAAAATATTGTTAATTAGAAAATAGAGCATTCTTAAAATGCTCTATTTTTTTATCATGTACATATTATTTTACCATTTAGTTGTACAAAAGTAGAAGTTTTTTTATTTTTGGCGGGAGCGTGTGGGAATCGAACCCACCAAACGGAGGATCGCTCCGCCTCACTGGTTTTGAAGACCAGGAGCACCACCAGATACTATCCGCCCCCATTATTTTTCATTTGCAGATCTTTCTATTATCTCCTTCTCTAACTGTTATATGTATTTTGTCTAAATGATTTAAAAGTGGCAGTGCAATTTTTCTTGTTGTTCCTAAAAGATCTCGAGCTTGGCTAACCGTAAGACTTTCATTTTTAATAAACCAGTCTTTTATTCTTACTATACCTTCCTCATAAATATTACGTAAAATATAAATATCTTTGGCTAGAGGTACTATTTTTTCTTTTTTTAATAAATATTTTAGTATCTGTTTCCCTAACTCTTCATCAATATTTATTTGTTGTAATACCATGGGCCAATTAGGTACTTGCCATTGGCACTGTAAAAGATATTTTTCTATTCCTTGTATTTTTTGAAACAAATTTTTTTCAATAATATGTTCATATCCATAAGGTACTAGATATCTACCTTCTATAATCTTCAATATCTGTTTCTCACACAGATATTGAATAAAGTAGTTGAATTTTTTTAACGAAAGGACCGGTTTTATACTAGTTCTGATAGCTTCTTTATCTGCACCAAGTTCTAAGGGGTATTTTTCAATATGTTTTTTTATTTCCCAGGAAATATTCTTTTCCCACTCATTTAATTTTTCCATATCTAAAAATAAGTCTATCTCATCATAACAAATCTTTGCAATGCGTTCCTCCTTAACTAATTCTTCAAGTGATTTATCAATTTGCTCTGTACTAAAATACAAATACTTTTCTATTTCCTTATACTCAACTAGTCTACCTTTTTCTTTAAGATAAAGCTCTGTTCTATCTTTGTGACTTCCTTCTGCCTTTATTATAAGACTATTAAATAATTCTTTATCCCTTTTTTTATGCTTGGACGCATTGGCCTCTATAATAGTTCCTCCTCCTATAGTATGGGGCGGAGAATAACTCCTAATAATAAATTGATCTCCTCTTATTACTACGATAGGTTGCTCTAAAATAATTTGAGCAAAACCTTCTTCTCCTCCTTTTAATTCATCCTTATCTAAAAGCAAAATCCTCCCAAAAATTTCACCGGTTCCTTGATGAAACCGAATTCTCTCGTAAGACTTAAGTTCCTTCTCTAGATCATTTATAAGATGCAAAATCACGTCGATTCTTTTAGTAGTTGTCAGCCAATCTGGAGTAGCTAAGATATCTCCTTTTTTTATATCACTTAACTCCATCCCGATTAAATTAATAGCAGTTCTTTGACCAGCTAAAGCCTTTTTTACCGGTTTATTATGTATTTGTATATTTCTTACTCGTGCCTTTTTTTTCTTTACGGGAAATTCCAAAATATCTCCCACTTGAATTGAGCCATTAAATAACGTACCTGTTACAACTGTGCCAAAACCTTGTACAGTAAAAATACGGTCTATAGGTAATCTTGCTCCCTGGTAATTTTGGGAAAGATCTTTAATATAATGCAGTTTATTGTCAATAGCTTTTAGAAGTTCCTCTATCCCAATATTTTGAGGTGCTGATGTTTCAATAATTTCAGCATCTTTATATTTAGTATCGGCGAGCAAAGCTGCTATCTCTTCCTTGGCTAAATATTTTAGCTCCTCTTCCACCAAATCAATTTTTGTTATTACTATAAGTAAATTTTTTATTTTCAAATACTGCAATATATAAAAATGTTCTTTTGTCTGGGGCATAACCCCTTCGTCAGCAGCAATTACTAAAAGGGCCAAATCTATCCCTGCCGCTCCAGCCACCATATTCTTGACGAATCTTTCATGCCCCGGAACGTCAATAAATGCTAATTCTTTCCCATTACTTAATACCCTATGGGCAAAACCCAGTTCTATGGTAATACCCCGCTCTTTTTCAGCTTTTAAGCGATCTGTATTTTGCCCTGTTAATGCTTTAACTAAAGCTGTTTTGCCGTGATCAATATGTCCCGCTGTTCCCACCACATAATAAGACAAAGATTTTCCCTCCTCTCTCAATTTTTTCCTACCGTTGCCCTTATTAAAATAGCTATTAGAAAAAATACTCCAATATAACCTAATAAGGGGTATATTGTCTCTACAGCTTGAGAAAAGGACCATCCTGCAAAAGGTAGTGTGGGCAAAATTAGAAGTAAAATTAAGTAGTGTTTAGGCCAAGGAATACTACTTCCTAGTCTTCTTAATAAACCATAACTGTTGCTCAGTGCCGTTGTTAATAAAGCAAACCATAACATAAAAGAAAATACTTTACCTACCGAAGAATTTATTTTATTAGCTAAAGCTAACATAGGAATAGCCTGATAGATAATTTCTTTTTCTTCAAAGAGTAAAG
This sequence comes from Clostridia bacterium, assembly GCA_018433015.1. Classification (GTDB taxonomy): domain Bacteria; phylum Bacillota; class Peptococcia; order DRI-13; family SV3-B141; genus SV3-B141. The sequence continues at coordinate 8,984 of JAHDSB010000015.1, forward strand.
AATAACAAATAACTGCTGACATAAAACTAAATAAAACACCTCCTAAAAGAGCTCCTAAAACACCCTTCTTACCTACTTTACTGCCCAGGGAAGACAATATTGCTATTATGGGTATTAAATTATAAGAAACATAAAGGAGGGTTGATATTAGCAAATTATTACCTATCAAATTATTACCCGTTACGAGTATAAGTTCACTATTTTGCGCAGAAGACATATTCAATGTAGCAATAATTAGGCACATAATTATCAGTACAGGAACCAACAAACTATTTACCATAATTATGCCTTCTAAATCTTTAATTAAAACAATCACTAAGATAAGGGCCGTTAAAAAAAAACCTACCCATAAAGGAAAACCCCACTGTTGCGAAAAAAGACTTCCACCACCAATTAACATTACTGTTAAACCCATAAATAAAAATATCCCTATAATAATATCTATTACACCTATAAATTTACCAGGAAAGAGATAATTTAAATAATCATAATAGCTTCTCATTTTCTTTTGTCTAGCCTTATTTATAATTAAAGCACCTATTATGCTAAAAAAGATTCCTGCTACTAAACAACCCCCTACTCCAGCTTTCCCAAAAACGCCAAAAAATTTCAGAATTTCTTGTCCAGAGGCAAATCCTGCTCCAATAATAGTGCCCAAATAAGTAAAAGCTACTTTCAACGGGATTAACTTGTTAGAACTCATATACTATTCTCCGGTTAAAATATTGTCTACTTAACTCTATATCTATGATCGTTTTGCTTGCTTCTTGCTTATATCATATTTATTTATTTTTTTAAAATATATTAGTTAATCAGGATAAAAGTTTAAAATATACATATACTATCCTCATAATTTCTGCGGAGGTAGTTTATGGGTAAAATTTTAAATTTGTTTAGTCAGTTGGCTACTCCCAAAACAGAAGAACCCAAACTGCGCTTTCATATTGATGACCCCTTGGTAATAGTAAAAATGTCCAATAGTATGATTGATTTAATTAATAAATCTCCTCTTAATAAAGACCTTGTCATATTATGTATAGGTACTGATCGTTCCACAGGTGATAGCTTGGGACCTTTAACAGGTTGGAGATTAAAAAATCTTTTACGAAATTCCGGAATAAAAGTTTATGGTACAGTTGATGATCCTGTTCACGCTGTAAACTTACAAGAAAAACTAGATGAAATTAAAAATCACTATAAAGACCCATTAATTATTGCTATAGATGCATGTTTAGGAAAAGTATCTAATGTTGGAACAATACTTTTACAAAATGAAGCCCTTCGTCCAGGGGCCGGTGTAAATAAAAACTTACCGGCTGTTGGAGATATAAGTATTTCTGGTATTGTAAATGTAGGAGGATTTATGGAATTTCAAGTTTTACAAAATACTCGTCTAAGCCTTGTCTTAAATATGTCTCAGACTATAGCAAATAGCGTTTATTTAGCATTACGCCGGACTTTACCAAAAGAAAAAGTTAATTAATTCAAGAAAAAACCCCTTGTCTCACTTTACGTCGAGACAAGGGGTTTTACTCTATTATTCATTTAATTATTTTGCGGCTGTTTTTACTTCTTTACCAGATTTATTTATTTCATTATTAATTTTGCTATTGTTTTTATTAAGCTCATCTTTAAGCTCCATAGAGCAGTTTCCTTTAAATATTGCGCCCTCTTCAATCATTAAATTTTTAACTTTCATATCACCATATAGCTTCCCAGATGGAGCAAGATCTACTTTACCCGCAGCATGAATATTTCCCTTTAAATAACCTGCCAATAAGACATTATTAGCTTCAACTGTAGCTTCTAATTTACCTGTTTCACCTATAACCAAATCACCTTTTGTCTTAATTTCCCCGTTAAACTCTCCATCAACACGAATAGTTCCCGTTGCAGTAATAGTCCCTTGAAACAAGGTATCTTTACCAATTAAGGTATTAACTTTATCTGGATTTGGACTTTGTGAATTTGATTTACTACTGCCAAACATCTGCTTCACACTCCTGCTTATCATTATTGATTTAATACATCTAAGGGGTTGATCCAGTTTCCGTTCTTAGCTACGCCAAAATGCAAATGAGTTCCTGTAGCCCGGCCTGTCCTACCCATACGTGCAATTATTTGTCCCCTCTCAACTTTTTGCCCTTTACGTACTAATATGGAGGAATTATGTGCATATTGAGTAACATAGCCAAAACCATGGGAAATGATCACAACCCGTCCCCAAGACGCTTTATAACCGGCGAAAGTAACAACTCCTCCCCCCGCAGCTCTTATGGGTACACCATAAGATGAAGCTACATCAATACCTTTATGAAACTCACTTCCTCTATGTGAAAAGGGATTCTTTCGCCACCCAAATCCCGATGTTAGCCTACCGCTTACAGGCCAACCATTAGGAATAGCTTTTTGAAATGCAAGTTGTTTTTCTACATCCGACTTGAGTTTGTCCATAGCTTCTGCCTGTTGAGTAAGCATTCCGTCCATTTTATTTAAATCTTCTTTTAATTCTACTAATGTATCTTTTTCTCCCTCTGGAAAAGGAAGCTCTAGAATTTTCTCTTCCGTACCCGCTAATTCTTCTATATTTTCATTTGCAAGAAGATCATCTTCAACATTTGTTAAATAAGGTATCATAGCTCTATTTTGCTTATTTAAAGAGATTTCTTGTTGATTAAGTCCCATTGTTAACAATTGATAACGTTCTTTACCACGTGAACTCTGAGCCTCTCGGGATTCTTTTTCATCTTTTATTGATTTAGATAAACCTACTTTTTCTCTAACTTCTTGGTCCAGTTTAATTAAAGCATCAAGTTTGCTACTCATACTCCCTGCTAATCCCTTTAGCTCGTTAATCTCTTGGGCTTGAGCCATATTCACTTCTTTTAATACTTTATTTTCGTCAGCCAGATATTTCAGATAAAAAAAACCTGTTACAAAATAGCCTACTATTAACATACACGTAACGCTAAAAAAAAGAAATGTCCTAATAGCCCACATGGGTATACAAAAATTCTTGACCGGCCCTCTCTGATTATGAGGAATCACCATCATAGTCATATGTGAAAGCTTTTTCTTTTTTCTAAATTTATTCCAATTTAAACTTAATCCCCTATTCAACGCGCAAACCTTCCTTTTATCAAACCTATGAATAATTATAATGCAAACTTTAGAGTTCTGCTAACCCTCAATTTAGATTCGCTATTCTTATATATAAATCCTCCTAAAAAATATAAAGTTTTACTTAAAAAAGAGCAAAATCAAATTTTACTCTTTTTTAACGGAGGAACGTATAGCCTGTTCTTCTTCAATTGATAATTTATATGATGATTTTCCTTTTCTAATAGGTTTAGCATATGTACGAGCATCATCCCGTCCATAAATGCTGGTAAGTACAATTCCATCCCCATTTTTATTCAACAGTGCTAAAGAATAACTTAAATCTCCTCCCATATCATTAAAGGCATTGTAGCGCTGTATTCCAACATGCTGTAAGCTGTTTATTTGAGCTTTTTCTATTTCTTTAAGTTTATCTTCATATATTTTAAGTGTAAATATCACTTTTTCTAGCTTCTCGGCATTATTAAGCATTATATCTTCTATATTTTTACCTTCTAATCCTCGCATTAGGGTTTTATATTGATTTGCTAGTTTATTTAAACGCTTTATAACAATTATGAAAACAATTATACCTACTAAAAATGTTGTTAATAAAAATAATGCAACTAAATTGAAGTTATTTTCCATTACATTTAATACAGACTCCAGGTAATTTACCACTTTTAATACCCCCTCAAAAAGACAATGCACAAATTTTATAAATGGAACATGATATAATTCTAACCTTGATTTTTATGTAAGCATGGATCTATGTAAATAAAATCAAAACATTCATAATAATCCCTGCTATAACGATGGATGGTAATAAATTTGCTACTTTTACTTCCTTAATCTCCAGGACATTTGCTGCTATTCCTAATATTAACAATCCTCCAGTGGCAGAGACTTCAGCCAGTACCGCTTCACTCAGAAAGCCTTTCACTAGCCCTGCTAATAAGGTCAATGCCCCTTGATAAATAAAGACAGAAAGGGATGAAAAAGCTACCCCCCAACCAAAAGTTGAGGCAAATATTATTGATGATATGCCATCAAGAACAGACTTTGCAAAAAGAATTTTATGATTTCCTGTTATTCCACTCTCTAGTGCTCCCAGGATTGCCATGGCACCTACACAATAAACTAATGTAGTAGTAACAAAACCTTTTACAAAGTCGCCATCTTTTGCGGAAATCAAGGAATTAATTTTATTCCCTAGTTTTTCTAAAAGTCCTTGAATATCAAAGAATTCTCCTATAACTCCACCTATCACTAAACTAGTAATAACGATCAATTCATTGTTGGTTTTTAAGGCCATCTTTAGACCGATTAAAGCAACCGATAAACCTATGCCATGCATTATTGTAGTACGGTATTTAGTCGGTATCCCTTTTCGCAGGAAAATTCCGATTAAGGCACCTAGAATAATTGCTGTTGCATTTACTACTGTTCCTAGCATTCTCCCTTGCTCCTCTCCTCTGACCAATTAATTGCTCTATAACTTATCTTTCCAATGCAAATCCTTCTATCTCTAAAACAAAAAGGCTGACCCTACTCATCTTCAGATTGTAGTATCCCATTGACAAAGACTTACTTTATTATACCTTCTCTACTAAAATGTGAATAGTAGCTAGATTTTATTGGTAATTTTTATTATATCTTTGTTTTACCGGGGCGGGGTATATGATTCCGTAATATAAGATAATTAGCTATTATTACATGTGATATAACACCTAATATGAATGTAGCAAAGCTGTTCCAATTCAAATCAACCCAATACCCATAGTAAGTTAAGATATTTTTTTGTATAGTAGAACCTGCTGCAAATAACATGATATAAATAACTAAAGTATACCAGTTTTTACTAAAGTATTTTATATAATGACAAAAAATAATAACAGGTGGAAACCAATCTAAGGCTAAGGTAAACTCGAATCCGGCTACATTTATAAGCATATTTTGTGTAGCCCATAATTTAAACAACGTAGATCCCACAAACATAATCAACAACGCTAAAAAAATACCAAAGTAAATTCCTGCACTAAAATAATCTTTTATTTTTTTCACGGGTACTAGTAAAAACATTCCCAAGTATAATGCTATAGTTATATATAGCCAAAATAAAGGCCCCATTTCAACCCTCCTCATTTTTATATCAAAATTAGTTTCTCACAAAACACTAATATTATTTCACTGTAATAGTGTTAGTTGATAAAAATAAAACGCAAGGATTAACCTTGCGTTTTATTTTTATCATATTAATTTATAATGCTATCTTATTCTTCTTTACCTGCTAAAACTGCATACTTAGGTCTAGGTGTATACTTGGTGTGGAGAAGATGATGTGATTTTTCACCTAACGGTTTAACTAAATAAGTTTCATAAAGTTCTTTAACTGCAGGGTTGTCATGAGATTTTCTCATGGGCATACCTTTATCTTCTTCATAAATAGCTTTGGCCCTTAAGGCGAGATAATCATCTTCCAACTCAATACGTTGAGGTCCTGAAACTAAGGGTTGACCTCCACCTCCCACACAGCCACCAGGACAAGCCATAATCTCAATAAAATGATACTCAGCTTCTCCAGCTTTAACTTTATCTAAAAGTTTACGTGCATTAGCTAATCCATGAGCAACTGCTACTTTGACTGTGCCTAAAGGAGGAAGATCTACACTTGCTTCTTTAACTCCCTCTAGACCTCTAACCATATCAAAATCAAGATTTTCTAATGTTTTATTAGTTACAACCTCATATACGGTACGTAAAGCAGCCTCCATAACGCCACCAGTTGCCCCAAAGATCAATCCTGCACCAGTAGAAAGACCCATAGGTAGATCATATTCTTCTTCAGCTAACCTTCTGAAATTAATACCTGCTTCTTTTATCATACTAGCTAATTCACGAGTTGTTAAAACAGCATCTACATCAGCAAATCCACTATCTCTTAATTCGGGACGTTGACGTTCAAATTTTTTGGCCGTACAAGGCATAATAGATACTGAGAAGATCTTAGCAGGATCAACGCCTGCTTTTTCAGGATAATATGTCTTAGCTAAAGCCCCAAACATTTGTTGCGGTGATTTAGCTGTAGATAAATTATCTAAGAATTCAGGGTAATTGTGTTCACAGAATTTAACCCAGCCAGGACTGCAAGAAGTGATCAACGGCAACTTGCCTCCCTCTTTCAGCCTCTGTAACAGCTCATTTCCTTCTTCTAAAATTGTTAAATCTGCAGTAAAATCTGTATCAAAGACTTTATCGAAACCTAGTCTTTTCAGAGCAGCTACCATTTTCTTGGTTACTGATGTTCCAACGGGATAACCGAATTCTTCACCTAAAGCAGCTCTTGTTGCCGGAGCTGTCTGAACTACTACATGTTTATCAGGATCATTAAGGGCTTCCCATACTCTCTGAGTATGATCCTTTTCTCTTAAAGCTCCTACAGGACAAACATTTACACATTGTCCACAATATGTGCAGTTAACTTCTGCTAAGGGACGATTAAAGGGAGGAGCTACTATACTTTCAAATCCTCTATCTGTAGCACCTAAAATACCAACGCCCTGTACTTCTTTACAAACGCTTACACAACGTTGACATAAGATACATTTATCGGGAATCCTTTCAATAGCGGGAGAGGATAAGTCCTCGGGGAAAATAGACATATCTCCCTTAAAGGGAATATCTTTGATTCCTAATTGTTTAGCTAAGTTTTGTAATTCACAGTTCGTATTGCGGGTACATGTGGGGCATTCCATGGGATGGTTAGATAGTATCAGCTCTACTACTGCTTTACGTGCTTCTCTGATAGCAGGAGTGTTGGTTTTTACAACCATTCCTTCAGAAACAGGATAACAGCAAGAAGTTTTTAATCCTCTAACCTTTTCTATTTCAACTAAACATACCCGGCAGGCCCCAACTTCGTTTATTTCCTTCAAATAGCATAGAGTAGGTATATAAATACCGGCCTTTCGTGCAGCTTCTAAAACAGTAGCGTCTTGAGGAACCTGCACTTCTTGACCGTCAATTGTTAAAGTTACCATTTCCATGAGCGGTCACTCTCCTTAATCTAATTTTAGGGCCTTATTCTTTTATTACGGCACCAAATTTACAGTTGTCTAAGCAGGCACCGCACTTAATACATTTCTCTTGATCGATAACATATGGTTCTCTAACTTTCCCACTAATAGCATTAACAGGGCAATTTCTTGCACATAAACCACAACCGCGACATTTGTCAGAGTCAATTTTAAAGGAAACAAGAGATTTACATACACCTGCCGGACATTTTTTATCATAAATATGTGCTTCATATTCATCACGGAAATACCGTAGTGTACTCAATACAGGGTTAGGTGATGTCTGTCCTAAACCACATAATGCTGTATCTTTAATAGTTTTGGCCAGCTTTTCTAAAGTATCAATATCTTCTGGTTTACCCTTGCCCTCGGTAATACGTTGCAAGATCTCCAGCATTCTTTTTGTTCCAATACGACAGGGTGGACATTTACCACAGGACTCCTCCTGGGTAAACTCCAAGAAGAACCGTGCTATATCGACCATGCAAGTATCCTCGTCCATAACAATAAGTCCACCAGACCCCATCATGGAACCAATACTAAGCAAGTTATCATAATCTATTTCTAAATCTAAATGCTCTGCAGGAATACATCCGCCAGATGGTCCTCCAGTTTGAGCTGCTTTAAATTTCTTTCCTTTAGGTATTCCTCCACCAATTTCATAAATTATTGTACGCAGAGTCGTACCCATAGGAACTTCAATTAAACCCGTATTATTAATGTTACCTGCTAAGGCAAAAACTTTTGTACCTTTACTTTTCTCTGTACCTATGGTATTAAACCATTCCCAACCATTGCGAATAATGCGTGTGATATTAGCAAATGTTTCAACATTATTTATAATTGTAGGTTTGCCCCATAGTCCTTTAACAGCAGGGAAAGGCGGTCTATTTCTAGGTTCTCCTCTTTTTCCTTCAATTGAATTGAGAAGAGCTGTTTCTTCACCACAGACAAAAGCTCCTGCTCCCAGACGAATGTCAACGTCAAAATCAAAACCTCTACTGAAAATATTTTTCCCTAATAGTCCTAACTCTCTTGCTTGTTTAATTGCAATTTTTAGACGCTGTACAGCAATAGGGTACTCAGCTCTAACATAAATATACCCCTGATTTGCACCTATAGCATATCCGGCAATAGCCATTGCTTCTAAGATGCAATGGGGATCACCTTCTAAGATACTTCTATCCATAAAGGCACCAGGGTCACCTTCGTCGGCATTACATACTACATATTTTTGGTCACTTTTGGAATTATAAGCAAATTGCCATTTCAGACCTGTAGGGAATCCTCCGCCACCACGTCCTCTTAAACCTGATTTTTTAATAACATCAATAACTTCCTCAGGAGTCATTTCATTTACAACTTTTCCTAAGGCAAAATAACCTTCGTGGGCTATATACTCTTCAATCTTTTCCGGATTGATTCTACCACAGTTTTCTAAAGCTACACGTTTTTGATGTCTAAAGAATTCAATATCTTCAAAATCTTGGGTTCTAACTTCTACACCTGGTTCATGATAAAGCAGACGCTTTACGACACGACCTTTAATAAAGTGCTCTGCTGTAATTTCTTTAATATCTTCCGGTTTAACTCTACAATAAAATGTCCCCTCAGGATAAACAACCATTATAGGTCCTAAGTTACAGAAACCGAAGCAACCAGTTTCGACAACTTTTATTTCCTTTTCTAAACCGTTATCTTCTAGTTCCTTACGTAACGCGCTTATAACCTGCAGGCTTTCTGAAGAGGTACAACCAGTACCGGTACAAACCAGCACGTGGGAACGATAAAAATCCATGTATATTCCTCCTTCTCTTTAGCCTAACCTGGCTTAGTCTCTTTTTTCCGTATTTTCTATGTTTACTAGCCAATCTGTAACCGGCTGATTATTAACAATATGTTGTACTATTACTCTCTTAACTCTTTCAGGTGTTAATTCCCCATACATAAAAGGTTTCTTGCCAGGCATTTCTACTGTGATTAAGGGTTCTTTATGGCACAGACCTGGGCAACCCGTTTGTTTTACATGGATATCAGTTAGATTACGTTCTTTTAACTCTTCCATCACCGCATTCAATATGTCACGAGCACCGTTAGCAATACCGCATGTACCCATGTGTACTATAATAGAAGGTGCCCCTTTATCTTCCCGCATAGCCATTTCTTTTTCAGTCTTCTCTTTTATAGCTAAAAGTTCTTCTATTGAGCGCATAATCACCCCACCTTTCCTTTACAGGTTTTTATATTTCTTAATAATATCTGTAACATCATCAGTTGTTAATCTACCGTGAACATTATCGTTTACTGTCAATACAGGCGCCAAACCACAAGCACCTAGACAGCGACAAGCTTCTAAGGTAAACATACCATCGTCAGTAGTTTCACCAACTCTTATTCCTAGTTGTTTCTCTAATTCAGACAATACTTGCCCTGAACCTTTTACATAACATGCCGTTCCTAAGCACACACTAACTTTGAACTTACCTTTTGGCTTTGTACTAAATAGTGAGTAAAAGCTTACAACACCATAAATTTCACTAAGTGGTACTTCTAACTTTTCTGCAATATATGCCTGAACCTCTTCTGGCAAATACCCTACTACTTGTTGAACTTCGTGCAGTATAGGGATTAATGAACCTTCTTGACCTTGGTACTTTTCAATAATACGGTCAATCAGATCATAATTAATTCCTGTACTGCATTGACATTGGCATACCATGCTTTTACCTCCTTGCTTGTAATAGATTATTTGATAAATAGATTTACATACTTAAATTAACTGAATAAAATAGTTTATGCAACTATTTTTTTACAGATATGAAATATATAGCGCTAATATTCAAAAAACTACACTGTTTCTTACTCTTATACTAATATAATAGCAATACTTAGTACTAGTGCGCACTAGCACTAATGTCAACGTTTAATTTAGATTATAACATATCTCTTATTTATTTTGCATTAGTTATCTTATAAAAAATAATATAAAAATTAACTAACATGTTAAAGTAGTAAAATTATACAATTTTATCTTTTGTGAATAAAGATACAATTCGTTCAAAATCGTCTGTACTATAGTATTCGATTTCTATACTACCTTTTTCTCCCTTGTTTTTTATCTTAACCTTAGTACCACATACACTTCTTAATCTTGATTCAAGATCTATTATAATCGGTGATTTTTCAAGTTCTTTTTTATTCCTAGTAATAACTTTATCTTTATTTTCAATCAACCTTTTAATGAGATTTTCTGTTTCTCGAACAGATAATTGTTTATTTATTATCTCTTCAACAGTAGATATCTGTATTTCTTCATCTTCAATTGCTAAAAGAGGACGTGCATGCCCTACTGTTATATACCCTTGGGATAAGTATTTTAATACATTTTTTGGTAAATTCAAAAGTCTTACCATATTAGCAATCTGAGATCGACTTTTAGATACTCGTTTAGCAACTTCCTCTTGAGTTAGTTTAAATTCTTCCATTAACCTTTTATAAGCAAAAGCCTCTTCTACAGGGTTTAGATCTTGTCTTTGTATATTTTCAACTAAAGCTATTTCCATCATTTGTTTATTTGAGAAATCTTTTATTACGGCAGGAATTTTTCCTATTGATATCTTTTGACAAGCTCTAAGTCTTCTTTCTCCAACAACCAATTCATATTTTCCATTATTAAGGGGTCTAACTATGATAGGTTGTACTACTCCATGTTCCTTAATTGAATCAGCTAATTCTAACAATTTTTCTTCATCAAAAGTCCTGCGAGGTTGAAAGGTATTGGGTTCAATCAACTTTACATCTATTTCTGTAACCGGCTCGCCAGCATCACCAGTTTGAGTTGAGGTAGGAATTAATGCCGATAAACCTTTACCTAATCCCTTTTTATTCACGCCCAATAACCTCCTTTGCTAATTCTACATACTGCTCTGCTCCTTTAGATTTAGGATCATATAAAATAATAGGTAGCCCATAACTAGGGGCTTCACTTAATCTAACATTTCTAGGAATAATAGATCTAAATACCTTTTCTTTAAAAAATTCTTTTACTTCATCTACTACTTGGATGGAAAGATTAGTACGGGCATCAAACATGGTTAAAACAGCACCTTCAATTTCTAAATCGGGATTTAGATGCTTTTTGACAAGGGCTATTGTATTCATTAACTGACTTAATCCTTCTAAAGCATAATACTCACATTGTATAGGTATTAAAATACTGTCAGCAGCAGTCATTGCATTAAGAGTTAATAATCCTAAAGACGGGGGACAATCAATAATTATATAATCGTAATCTTCCTTTATAACTGCTAAAGCTTTCTTTAGCTTCATTTCCCTAGATATAGCTGATACTAATTCAACTTCAGCTCCCGCTAACTGCATAGTAGCCGGTAAAAGGGTTAGCTTTTCTATTTGTGTGGGTTGAATAATATCTGCAACTTGTAAACCATTTATTAAACAATCATAGATACATTTTCCTGTACTTAGTTTATTAATACCAACACCACTGGTGGCATTTCCTTGGGGATCAGTATCAACTAGCAATATTTTTTTTCCTAAATTAGCCATGCATGCTGCGACGTTAATAGCGGTTGTGGTTTTAGCTACCCCACCTTTTTGATTCGCTATGGCTATCGTTTTACCCATGATTATAACCTCATTTCTGATGATTCTTACATTACAAGTATACATTCAACAAAAATTTATATACTCCTTCTAACATAACTGCATATTAGTATTTATATTACTACTTTATTAAATAAAAAATGTTCCACGTGAAACAATGTTTCACGTGGAACATTTTTACATATTTGTATTTTATAATTGCATAATTATTCTTCTAATTATGATTATTATAACTATAATTATAATAACGAAAAAGTTAACTGTCATTATACCAGAAATTGTTTTGCAGTTTTTTCAGATACCTTATGTTTTAAGATCTTGTGAAACCAATGATATATTACGGCAAAAATACTTTCCATAAATATTTCATAAATTAGTTTAAAAATATATTCCATAAAAATTTACTTCCTTTATTTATAGCTCATTAAATTTTGTTTTGCTCATTTAGTTAATAAATTGTTTCTCAATATCTTAATTACACTGCTATTTTTCATTAATGGCTCTATAAAAAAAGAATGTTTCACGTGAAACATTCTTTTTTTATTTATTTCTTTTGTTTAGGTATTTTTATCAATACTTCTATGTAATCTTCGTAAAATTCTTCTTTCATGGTAACATTTAAACCTGCATCTTCTATTGCTGTAACTGCGGATTTAATAGTATTCAAATATAACCTCATGTCCTTAAATATACGTACTACTTTTTTCTTTTTAGTAGCCTCTTCTTCACTTTGTTTAGTACTATTCATGTATTCTTCAACTAATTTATCTGTTTCACGAACATTCAATTCTTTCTCGTAAATTTCTTTTAGTACTTCCATCTGCATATCCACATTATTAAGTTTTAATAATGCCCGAGCATGTCGTTCTGTTATAAACTCTGTAGTGATATTTTCCTTTACTATATCAGGTAGTTTTAATAGTCTTAATTTATTTGCAATTGTTGATTGACTCTTGCCCACTTTCTTGGCAACTTCTTCTTGAGTCAAAGAAAATTCATCTATCAGGCTTCTATATCCTTCTGCTTCTTCAAAAAAATTAAGATCTTCCCTTTGTAGATTTTCAATCATAGCAATTTCAGCTATTTCTTTATTTGATAATTCTCTAATAATAGCCGGGATGGTTTTTAGACCTATGCTTAATGAAGCTCGTAATCTTCTTTCTCCTGCTACTAATTCATAATTATTATCTAATTTTCTAACTATAATTGGTTGTATAACACCATATTGTTTTATTGATTTTGCTAATTCTTCTAATTGTATAGGGTCAAAATATTTCCTGGGTTGAAATGGATTAGTTTTTATAGTTGAAATTTCCAGTTCTTTTATATTTTCATTACTATTATCGATTTGATGGAAGCCAAACATCTTAGATAATGATTGCCTAACCAAAGGAATACCCCCTTTATCTCCCTTGATAAATTATTCTGGGAAACTTATTTTTCTCCTGCTTTATTCTTACTTTTTCTTCCATTTTTTTATAAAGGTTTTTTATTAGGTATTCCTGGACGCCTTGGATATTCATGTGGTGTTAATCTTTCTTTTTTTATTTCAATTATGGTTCTAACTCCCTCATTTAACGGCAGTTCAAACCTATAAATATTACTTACTTTTCCGCCTAATTTTTCGAGTGCAGATTGTGAATTTTCGCATTCCACTTCCCCTTCAGGTCCCTTATATGCTATAAATATTCCGTCTTTTTTAATAAAGGGTAAACAGTATTCACTTAGTGTAGATAACTTTGCAACAGCTCTAGAAACAACAAAATCATATTTTTCTCGATATTTTTTATTTCTTCCAAGATCCTCAGCACGCCCATGAATAGTTTCAGTATTGCTTAAACCCAGCAATTTAATCATATGATTTAAAAAATTAATTCTCTTATTTAATGAATCTACCAATGTTATTTTGAGATCTGGACATAAAATTTTAATTGGTATCCCAGGAAATCCAGCTCCCGTACCTAAATCTAACATTGATTTACCACTTTGACATGTAAAGACTTTAATTCCTAATAAAGAATCATAAAAATGTTTGATAGCAACATCTTCTTCTTTAACTGTAGTCAAGTTCATTTTTGTATTCCAGTTCATTAATTCATTTTGATAAGTTTTAAACATCTCCACCTGTTCAGCAGTAACGGGTATACCTACATTTTCTAATAATTCCTTAAGTAACTCTATGTTCACATTTTCCCCCCTCTGCGTTTTTGCTCTAAGTAAACCAGCAATACAGATAGATCTGCAGGGGATACTCCAGATATACGACTTGCTTGTCCTACAGATGTAGGTTTTATTTTACTTAACTTTTGACGTGCTTCAACTGACATACCTTTTATATTGATAAAATCAAGTTCTTCCGGTATTCGCCTATTTTCCAATTTTTCAAACCTCTCAACCTGAGCCAATTGTTTCTGAATATAACCTTCATATTTAATTTGTATTTCAATTTGACTAACAACTTGCTCGGGCAATTCTCTACCTTCTCCAATTTCAATTAAATCTTTATACTTTAATTCTGGTCTACGTAACAATTCATATAATGTAATGCCTTGTTTTATAGCTGTGCTGCCTTTTTCCTTCAACAATGCAGCTATCTTTTCATGTTTTGGAGTAACTGATACTTCCCCTAACCTTCTTAATTCATCTTCTATCATAGTTTTTTTTCTTTTAAATAACTCATATCTTGTATCAGTAACCAGACCTATTTCCCGACCTTTTTCTGTTAAACGTAAATCTGCATTATCCTGCCTTAATATTAGCCTATATTCCGCCCGGGATGTCATCATACGATAAGGTTCGTTGGTACCCTTTATCACTAAATCATCTATTAATACTCCTATATAAGCTTCTGATCTTTTTAAGATAAATGGTTCCTTATTCATAATCTTAAGAGCTGCATTAATTCCTGCCATCAAACCTTGGGCAGCTGCTTCCTCATAACCGGAAGATCCATTAATTTGGCCGGCACAAAATAGACCATCAATTTTTTTTGTTTCTAGATTTAGCTTTAACTGGTCCGGCACCACATAATCGTATTCAATAGCATACCCGGTTCTTACTACCTCAACTTTTTCCATACCTTTTATAGTTTGCAGGAAACTTAATTGTACTTCTTCCGGCAAACTTGAAGACATACCTTGTACATATTTTTCAGATGTCCCCAGCCCCTCGGGCTCTACAAATAACTGATGCCTTTCCTTATCAGCAAATCTTACTATTTTATCTTCAATTGAAGGACAGTATCTGGGGCCGGTACCGTGGATTTTACCACTAAATAATGGAGAACGATGAAGATTATCTCTTATCACTTGATGGGTTGCTTCATTTGTATAAGCTAGATAGCAAGGAACATTATGACCTGTTCCCCTTTCTGTCATAAAAGAAAAAAATTCTGAGTTTTCATCACCAGGTTGTTCAATCATTTGAGAAAAATCAATGGTATTACCATCAACTCTAGCCGGTGTCCCTGTTTTAAATCTCCCTACTTCTAATCCTATAGCTCTTAAACTTTCTGTCAGCTTTAATGCTGCTCTTTGCCCATTAGGACCAGCAATATAACTTGTATCACCGATAATTATTTTCCCGCCTAAATATGTCCCGGTACAAAGAATAACCGTTTTTGCTTGATATATTGCTCCTGTTTCTGTTTCTATGCCCATAACTTTATTTTCTTCATTAATTAACACTTTTTCTACTAATGCCTGCTTAAGATCAAGATTTTCTTGCTGTTGAAGTACTGAAGTCATTCTCTTTTGATAAAAATATTTATCTGCTTGGGCTCTTAAAGCATAAACTGCTGGGCCTTTGCCAGTATTTAATAACCGAATTTGTATGTATGTTTCATCGATGTTTTTTCCCATTTCTCCGCCTAATGCATCAATTTCTCGAACCAAATGACCTTTAGCAGGTCCACCGATAGAAGGATTACAGGGCATTAAGCCTATATTATCCATATTTAATGTAAATATTACTGTTTTGCAACCTAAACGTGCAGCAGCCAATGCTGCTTCACAACCGGCATGGCCTGTTCCTACTACTATACAATCATAAGTACCAGCTGTATATGTCATTTAAATACCTCCTATTATTTCCCCAAGCAAAACTGCGAAAATATTTTATCAACAATATCTTCGGCAAGAGATTCACCCGTGACTTCTCCCAGGTTATACCACGCCTGTTTTAGATCTATGGTAATAAAATCGGCGGGCATCTCCATTACGGCACTTTCTTCGGCTCCTTTTAATGCTTCCTCAGCTTTAACTAAAGCATCTTTTTGACGAAGATTTGTCAAGATTGTCTTATTATTTACTTCTAATCCTGGCCCCAAAAATAATTTATTTATTATATCTTCCAATTCTTTTAATCCATATTTTTCCTTAGCTGATATAAATAATAAATTATAATCTTTTAATTGTGACACTATTTCCTGCTTCTGATTTTGATTATTCGCAACATCTACTTTATTTACTAAAATAATGACTTTACTTTTAGGGAGTTCCTTAATATAAGATATATCTTCTGCTGTAACTCCTTCCAATATATCTAAAACATATATTATTATATCTGATTGTTGGATAGCTTCTCTTGTTTTTTTCACACCAATTTTCTCAACAATATCTTCCGTTTCTCTGATACCCGCGGTATCAATTAAAACTAAAGGAATTCCTCCCAAATTATAATACTCTGCAATTATATCTCTTGTTGTCCCGGGTACATCGGTAACAATAGCCCTCTTCTCATTTAATAGTGCGTTTAGTAGACTTGACTTTCCCACATTTGGTTTACCTATTAAAACTGTTTTTAATCCATCTCTAATAATACGTCCACTTTTATATGTAGCAATTAGGCTCTCCACCTTTGCTTTAGCATCACCAACTCTTTTAATAATTTCTTCCGTTGTCAATCTGGTAATATCTTCTTCTGGAAAATCAATATCCGCCTCTAAATATGCTAAAACTTCAGTTATATCCTCTTTTATAGCTTTTATAGCTTGTAAAGTACTTCCTTGAATAGTACTGGCTGCCGCTACCACTGCTTTTTCTGTTTTTGCATTAATTAAATCCATTATGGCTTCAGCTTGTGATAGGTCAAGCCTCCCATTAAGAAATGCCCTTTTACTGAACTCCCCTGGTTCTGCTAATCTTGCACCATTTTGTAGCACAAGCTCTAAAATTTTCTTCAGTACTACCATACCACCATGACATTGTAGCTCTACTACGTTCTCTCCTGTAAAACTATGAGGTTCTCGCATTACTAACGCTAATACCTCATCTATTACAACTCCGCTCTTATCTTTAACATAACCATAAGTTATTGTATAATTTGGCTTTTCTCGTAATTGAATACCTTTTTTACTATAAAATACTTTATCTGCAATTACTTCGGCATTTGCTCCAGAGACCCTGATAATCCCAACTCCGGCAGAACCAAAAGCTGTAGTAATCGCCGCTATGGTATCATTTATCACACATTTCACCTCTTGCGTTAAATATACCTTAAATCCTATTATTATCCAAGATTTTAATCTTATACAACATTTAGAAAAAATAAAAGTCTGGTTGTTGAGCCAGACTGATACTTTTATTAATTATATTTTAATTTATTTTTTTTCTTAATGATATTACTACTTTACGATAAGGTTCTTCACCTTCGCTTATTGTTTGGACATTCCGGTCACTTTGCAAAGTAGTGTGAATTATTCTTCTCTCTTGAGGATTCATTGGCTCTAATACAACACGGTGTCCGGTCCTTTTTACCTTATCTGCTAGTCTATGTGCAAGTTTAATTAATGTATCTTCTCTTCTCTTTCTATATCCTTCTGCATCTAATATTATCTTTTTTCTTTCCTGTTGATCTTTATTACCAACTAGATTAACTAAATACTGTAACGCGTCTAACGTTTCCCCTCTTCTACCTATGATTAGTCCCAAATCTCCTCCAACCATAGTAAGTTTTAGACATTCACTATCTTCTTTAGCTATAACCGTCGTCTTAATATTCATTTTTTCCGTTACTTGTTCTAAGAATCTCTTTGTTACTTTATTTCGATCAAGTTTTTCTGTAACTCGTATTAGTGCAGGTTTAGCTCCTACCAATCCTAAAAAGCCCTTACTCGCTTCCTTTAATATTTCAATTTCCGCTTCATCTTTAGTAATCTGTAATTCACTTAAACCTTTCCTTACCGCTTCCTCAACAGAACGAGCTGTTACTTCTATGCTTCTCATTTACCACCCACTTCCCCCTTTTGCATAGCGGGCTGACGATTGATATATAGCTGCTGTAGAGTTCCAAATACGCTAAAGAATATCCAATATAAACCTAACCCCGCCGGGAACTTAATACTAACATAAGCAATAAAAATGGGCATTATATATAGCATGGTTTTTTGGGTTCCCGCCATGGCATCATCACCTCCAGTAGGTGATGTTAGCTTTGTTTGTAAGTAAGTTGTCAGTCCAACTATTACTGGTATTATATAATACGGATCTGGATTCTTTAAATGAGGAATCCATAAAAAACTAGAACCTAAATCAGCATATTGAAAATCCCTTAAAGCCTGAAATAACGCAATGATTATCGGCATTTGAACTAATAAAGGGAGACATCCCGACATAGGATTAACCTTATTTTCCTTATATATTTCCATAATAGCTTGATTAGCTTTTTCCGGATTCTTTTTATATTTGGCCTGTATTTTTTTAACTTCAGGCTGAATTTCTTGCATTTTTTTCATAGAATGCATTTGTTTATATGATAAAGGATATAAAACAAGTTTAAGCAATAATGTAAACATTATTATAGCTAATGCATAACTAGGTATTCCAATATTTACTGTTATTTGATAAAAAAATTGTAATACGGATGCTATACCACTAACGAGCGATTGCCACAAATTATTCCCGTTACAAATTTGATTCTGTAACGGTTCAC
This sequence comes from Clostridia bacterium, assembly GCA_018433015.1. GTDB lineage: Bacteria > Bacillota > Peptococcia > DRI-13 > SV3-B141 > SV3-B141. The sequence goes on from JAHDSB010000015.1 coordinate 27,712, forward strand.
CTCCTTCTCTTTACTTAACTGGATCATATCCACCCGGATGAAAGGGATGACATTTAAGTATACGTTTAATTGCTAAATAGCATCCTTTATAAGGCCCAAACTTTAAAATAGCCTGGTAAGTATACTCTGAACAAGTTGGATAGAAACGACAAGTAGGCCCTTTTAATGGAGAAATATATTTTTGATATATCCGGACCAAGGTAAGTAACACTCTTTTCATCACTATTCATCCCTATTTAAATTTAATAAATGTGCTTTCTTTAATAGAATCCCAATATTTTTTTCAATTTCATGCAAAGACATACCAATGATTCTATTACGCGCTATTAAAATTATATCACAAGATTTATCAATATAGTGGATATATGGCTTTATAGCATGTCTCATTTGCCGTTTTATTCTATTTCTTAATACGGCTGTACCTAGCTTTTTAGCTACAGCAAAACCAATTCTCGAATTCTTACTATCTTCCCTTTTATATGAATAAAGTACTAAATAAGGATTTGCTATAGATTTTCCCTTACGATGAATTTTTCTGAAATCTTCTTTTTTTTTAATCGATATTTATATGGTAACAATAATACCACCTTAATTTTATTATTTTACTATTACTATTTTACCCTAATACAACTAAAAGGCCACATCAAGCGGCCTTAAGCTGATAATTTTTTTCTTCCTTTCGTACGTCTACGTTTTAAAACGTTCCGCCCACCTTGACTCTTCATCCTATTAAGAAATCCATGAACTCTTTTATGCTTACGGTTCTTGGGCTGATAAGTTCTTTTCAATACTAACACCTCCTGCCAAAGCACCATCCCGTACATTTTCATTTTTTTTGTCACATACAAAAAAATTATAAAGCAGACTGGATTAGATGTCAAGAATAATAGTTTATCCACGAATTGTGGATAACTTATGGTTTTGTTTGTGTATAAAGATTAATTATTGTTGATAACTTAAACTAATTCTGGTATGATGTTAACAAAAAGCGGTGTTTAACCACATAATTATCCACATCTTGTGGACAACTATGTGGATAATTTATTATATCATTATATATTTATGTTTTGTTGTGGATTATTTTTTTTAAATCTGCATGGGCCGTCGTGTCTTTTTCTTAGTTTAAACTTTAATATTTCATTGTATTTTATAGATAATTTAAAATTATCATAAATATCTCAGCATCTTAGGAGGTTTTTTCATGGTTAAAAACCATCTCTCCGAAACGTGGCAAAGTATACTTCACTTATTAGAACAAGAATTATCGAAACCAAGTTTCGATACATGGTTAAAATCTACAAAACTAATTTCTTATAAAGATCATATTTTAACCATTGTAGTCCCTAATGAATTTGCAAAGGATTGGTTAGAAACCCGTTATTTTAATTTAATCAAAAACACAGCTACCCAAGTTGTTAACGAAGATGTTTCTCTAAACTTTGTAATTCAAGGTCATGAAAATGCTTTGGAAAAACCACAATACGAAAAATTTAAACCTTACCCCAAAGCAAATCTTAATAGTGATTACGGTGCTTCAACATTAAACCCCAAATATGTTTTTGATACTTTCGTTGTAGGTAACAGTAACCGCTTTGCTCATGCCGCTTCCCTTGCTGTGGCGGAAGCTATAGCTAAAGCATACAACCCCCTATTTATTTACGGCGGAGTAGGTTTAGGTAAAACCCACCTTATGCACGCTATAGGTCACTATGTTCTTGATTACCATAAAAATTTGCGCGTCATGTACGTTTCTTCAGAAAAATTTACTAATGAACTTATCAATGCCATCCGTGACGATAAAACTGCCCAATTTCGCAACAAATATAGAGGTATTGATGTACTTCTCATTGATGACATTCAATTTTTAGCCGGCAAAGAAAGAACTCAAGAAGAATTCTTCCACACATTTAATGCCTTACATGATGCTAATAAACAAATTATTATTTCCAGTGATCGTCCGCCCAAAGATATTCCTACTTTAGAAGACCGTTTACGTTCCCGTTTTGAATGGGGCTTAATTACAGACATTCAACCCCCTGATTTAGAAACTAGAATAGCTATTCTAAGAAAAAAATCTGAACTGGATAATTTAAATATCCCCAATGAAGTCATGGTTTATATCGCTAATAAAATTCAATCAAATATTAGAGAATTGGAAGGAGCTCTTATTAGAGTTATTGCCTATTCTTCATTAAGTAAAAAAGATATTACTATGGATTTATGTATAGAAGCTCTAAAAGATATCTTACCTGATAGCCGACCGAAAATAATTACAGCAGCCCTCATACAAAATATCGTAGCAGAACATTTTGGTTTAAAGGTGGATGATTTTAAATCCAAAAGAAGAACCCGGGATATTGCTTTTCCAAGACAATTAGCTATGTACCTTTGTCGTGAATTAACAGACTTATCCTTACCTAAAATCGGTGAAGAATTTGGGGGCAGAGATCATACAACAGTTATCCACGCTCACGAAAAAATCTCTACTGATTCTAAAAAAGATCCACAACTCGAAGCAACTATAAAAACACTGATAGAAAAATTACAAAACAATTAACTGTGGAAAACTTTCACTATAAGCTGTGATTATCCTGTGAGTAATATATTTTTTTAATTTTAATGTACAAAATGTGGACAACTATTTACACTTGTCCACATTTTATCAACCTAACTCACAGCTACATATATCCACAGAATTTTACCTTTTCCACATATCCACAAGCCCTACTACTATTACTAATGATTTTATACATTACTAAATAATAGGCCAGGAGGAATACAGCTATGAAATTTACAGCTACCAAAGACAATCTTTCATTTGCTGTTACAGCTGTACAAAAAGCCGTTAGTACCAAGAGTTCACTCGCTGTATTAACGTGCATTAAGATAGAAGCACAGGGTAACATGCTTTATTTTTCTGCAACAGACTTAGAAATGGGTATACAATGTAACACCCCTGCAGATGTCAGTGAAGAAGGAGTTATTATTGTACCAGCCCGATATTTTGCAGAAATAGTAAAAAAATTGCCAGATTCTTTAATCACTATATATTTGGCTAATGACAATAAATTAATAATTAACTTTGATCAATCTCAATTAACTTTAAATACACTTCCACCAGATGATTTTCCTAATATTCCTGATTTTAAAGGTGAAAATGTTATTGAAGTTAACTCAGCCATACTTAAAAAAATGATTCGTCAAACAGTGTTTGCAGCAGGTGTAGACGAATTTCGTCCTCTATTCACAGGAATACTATGTGAAGTAAAAGATAATATTTTACGAATGATTGCTACAGATACGCATCGTCTAGCATTACGTCAAGGTACTCCACAAAAAAATCCTGATGAAGATGTGAGTTTTATTGTTCCAGCTAAAATGTTGTCTGAAGTTGCTCGCTTAATTTATGAAGATGATGAAACTTGTTACATTTGCCTTTATAAGAATCTTGTATCTTTTACCATTGCTAATATTCGTATTATATGTCGCTTATTAGACGGACAATTTCCCGATTATAAACAAGTAATACCTGTACAATATAAGACTAAAGCCTTAATTAAAGTAAAAAATTTACAAAATGCTCTAGATAGAGTATCTTTATTTACTATGTCTAATGACAATAGCAATACTATCCACATAAATGTCGAAAACAATTTAATTACTGCTTCTTCCCAATCAGAATTAGGTCAAGGGTATGAACAACTAAACATTGAAACTGAAGGTATCCCAGTTATGATATCTTTCAATGCTCGCTACTTATTAGATGTGTTCAAGATATTAGAATCAGAAACTGCAACAATAGAGTTTACAGGACCTTTAAGTCCTTGTATTATTAGACCTACGGAAAATGATAATTTTCTATATTTAGTTTTACCTGTTAGATCATAAGAGGAGGGGGTTTACCCCTTGTATTTAACTAATCTAAAACTTAATAAATATCGAAATTATGACCAGTTGAATGTAGATTTTTCAGCCCATATAAATATTATTGTTGGGGAAAATGCCCAAGGCAAAACTAATTTGATTGAAGCTATTTACTATCTTTCCTCAGCTAAAACTTATCGTATTGCACGGGATAATCAATTAGCTAAATGGAATGATAATTTTTTTTCTATCTTAGGAGAATTAACAAATAAAAACGGTAAAGTAGTAATTAATGTTCAATATCAGAACAAAGATGGACAGAATAATAAAGAAATAAAAATTAATGGTCTGAAAATAAAACGCCTAGCTGATTTATTAGGGAATGCTATGGTTGTTCTCTTTGCTCCTGAAGACTTGAATATAATAAAAGGCTCCCCTGCAGAAAGAAGGAAGCTCTTAGATCATGATATTTCTCAAGTTAGTTCTAGTTACTATATAAAATTACAAAAATTTAATCGTTTACTTACTCAACGTAATGCATTATTAAAAAAAATAGGCAGTAGAAATGCTAAAAAGGAAGAGTTACAAGTTTGGAATGAACAACTTGTAGACATTGGTTCTGATATAATAATAAAAAGATTAGAGGTGCTAGAGAAATTAGTACCTTTAACACGTCTCATGCAAAGAAAACTTACAAAAGGACAAGAAAATTTAGATATAAAATATCTCTTAAACAGACAGAAAGAATTGAAAAAACATGATAATATTAAATTATTATTACTTGAGGAGTTAGATAAAACAGCCGAAGAGGAAATCAGACGTGGTATTACTTTATGGGGTCCTCATCGTGATGATCTATTAATCCTTTTAAATGGCAATAATTTAAAATTATATGGATCTCAAGGACAACACAGAACCTCAGTTTTAGCTATAAAACTTGCCGAATTGGAGTTTTTTAAAGCAGAATCAGGAGAATACCCTATATTACTTTTGGATGATGTTTTATCAGAATTAGATTCTCAAAGAAAAAATATGCTTTTAAACACTATTCAAGAAAGATGTATTCAATGTTTTATTACTACCACAGAGGATTTAGATTATCTATGGGATGATAGAACTTGTATAAAAAAATTTAATATAAGCAATGGTTATTTAATTCAACCATAAGGAGGATAACGGTGTTTTTGCATTTAGGAGGAGACGTTACTGTTTTAAGAAAGGATATTGTTGGTATCTTTGATCTAGAATCAACAAAAAATCCTATTACGAAAGAATTTTTAGAAATAGCAAAAAATGAACACTCTATTATCAAAATAATGGACAAACAACCTAGTAAAAGTTTTATAATAGTCGGAGATAATGTATACTACTCCCCCATTTCCTCTAACACTTTACAAAAAAGAACTTTAAATAAACAAGGTTTGAGTGAAGAGTAAAATCCGTAACGGATACTTTACTGCTTTCCTCGATTCAACTAACCTCTTAGTAGGAGATAAGTACAGTTATCATGGGGGAAAGGTTTACTTTATCCGATAGTATATTGAGGTGATAGCAAATTGAGTAATGACTATAATGCTAGTCAAATCCAAATATTAGAAGGACTAGAAGCAGTACGAAAACGTCCGGGTATGTATATAGGTTCTACCAGTACTCGAGGTTTACACCATTTAGTTTATGAGATAGTCGATAACAGCATAGACGAATCTTTGGCAGGTTTTTGTAATAAGATAGAAGTTGTTATAAATAAAGACAATAGTGTTTCTGTTACTGACAATGGAAGAGGCATACCTGTTGAAAAGCATCCCAAAATTGATAAACCGGCTGTTGAAGTTGTTTTAACAATATTGCATGCTGGTGGTAAATTTGGTGGTGATGGATATAAGGTTTCTGGAGGCTTACATGGGGTCGGTGCTTCCGTTGTAAATGCTCTTTCTGAATGGATGGAAGTTAGAATTAGCCGCGATGGTAAACTTCATTATCAGAGGTATGAACGGGGCAAACCAACAACACCCTTAAAAATAATTGGAGATTCTGAGGAAACAGGTACAAATATTGTTTTTAAACCGGATCCTTTAATTTTTGAAGAAATAGATTTTGAATTTGAGATTCTTTCCCACAGACTTAGAGAATTATCTTTTCTTAATAAGGGTTTGAGAATAGATCTTAAAGATCTTAGAGATGACAAAGAAGTAATTTTTCAACATCACGGTGGTATAAAGGATTTTGTTAAATATTTAAATAAAAATAAAGATGTATTACATCCTGAGCCTATCTATGTTGAAAGTGAAAAAGATGGTACTCAAGTTGAATTAGCTTTACAGTATAACGATGGTTATTCAGAAAATTTATTTTCATTTGCTAATAATATTAATACTACTGAAGGCGGTACTCACGAAGCTGGTTTTAAAGCAGCTTTAACACGAGTAATGAATGATTATGCTCGGAAATATAATATTTTAAAAGAAAATAATGCTAATTTATCAGGTGAAGATATTAGAGAAGGTTTAACTTCAGTTATATCTGTAAAAGTAAGAGAACCTCAATTTGAAGGTCAAACTAAAACTAAATTAGGTAATAGTGAAATTAGAGGTATCACTGATGGGATTGTTAACGAAGGACTATCAATTTTTCTGGAAGAAAACCCTTCTGTAGCTAAAAAAGTATTAGAAAAATCTATTAATGCTTCAAGGGCGCGAGAAGCAGCACGTAAAGCTAGAGAATTAACTAGAAGAAAAAGTCTTTTAGAAAGTACTTCTTTACCTGGAAAATTAGCTGATTGTTCTTCTAAGGACCCTGTCGAATCAGAGCTATATCTAGTTGAGGGAGATTCTGCCGGAGGCTCGGCTAAACAAGGTAGAGATCGACGTTTTCAAGCGATTTTACCTCTAAGAGGTAAAATACTAAATGTTGAAAAGGCGAGATTAGATAGAATACTAGGTAATGAAGAAATTAGATCCATGATTACTGCTATTGGCACTGGTGTTGGCGAAGAAGTTGATACTAACAAAGCAAGATATCATAAAATAATAATCATGACAGATGCAGACGTCGATGGTTCTCATATCCGCACACTGTTATTAACATTCTTTTATCGTTATATGAAGCCCATGATAGCTTCAGGTTTTATATATATAGCACAACCCCCTCTTTATAAAGTTAAAAAGGGTAAAACAGAAAGTTATGCTTATTCGGAAAAAGAATTAGAAAAAATAACAAGTGAATTTAAAAGTAATTATAGTATTCAACGATATAAAGGTTTAGGAGAGATGAATCCTGAACAATTATGGGAAACGACTATGAATCCAGATAAAAGAACGGTTCTACAAGTTAGCTTGGAAGATGCCATTCATGCCGATGAGATTTTTACTACGTTAATGGGTGATAAAGTAGAACCGCGTAGAGAATTTATTCAGTCCCATGCAAAACATGTAAGAAATCTTGATATATAATATAAATATCCTGTATATCTTTTGAGGTATACAGGTTTTTTTTGTATTCGACATTATTTGATAATTTACACATATTGTAAATTATGATTATATTGATTAGAATGTATTTGTATGTGATTTCAATAATAATTTTGTTGTATAAGTTAAATTAAAAGGGATTTTTCCAAGAAGGTGGTTTAATTTGAGAATAGCAATTATTGATGATGAAAAAGGTATCTTACTTTCTTTAAGTATTTTCTTAGAAATGGAGGGTCATGTACCAATTACATTTTCTTCGCCTTATGAGGCCTTAGAAAAGATACCGTACAAAAATCTGGATTTGATTATTCTTGATATGAGAATGCCGGAAATGAATGGAGAGCAAGTAGCCCAAATTTTAAAAAAAGATCCCAAAACAAAAAATATACCCCTGATATTATTTTCAGCCCATGAAACTTTACCGGAAGTGGCAGCCCGAGTTGGAGCTGAAGGAATTCTGGAAAAGCCATTTAAATTTTCTAAATTAGAGGCATTGATTCATAATTTTCAAAAAAATAAATATGCTTAAACCTCTAAAAATAGGGATTAAACCTTAAAAAAGTGAAAAAATTTGCTTTATAAATCTAAAAAAGCTATACTACAACTATATAACTGTTATTAACATAACAAGGCTAGCAAGAAGCTAGTCTCAATTTTTATGTTGTTATCAGGCAAACGAGGTGATAATAGTGGAATTAAACAGTGAAGGTAAAGTATTGCCTATTCGTATAGAAGATGAAATGAAAAAATCCTACATAGATTATGCCATGAGTGTAATAGTGGGAAGGGCGCTTCCTGATGTAAGAGATGGTTTAAAACCTGTACACAGACGTATACTCTATGCTATGCACGAAACGGGCATGACTGCTGATAAAGCTCATAAAAAGTCAGCTCGTGTAGTCGGTGATGTTCTAGGGCGCTACCATCCTCATGGTGATTCGGCAGTATATGATGCTATGGTTAGGATGGCGCAGGATTTTTCTTTTCGTTATCCATTAGTTGATGGTCACGGAAACTTTGGTTCTATAGATGGTGATTCGGCTGCAGCTATGCGTTATACAGAAGTTCGTATGGCTAAAATAACCCAGGAATTATTAAGGGATATTGAAAAAGATACAGTTAATTTTACTCCTAACTATGATGACAGCTTAAAAGAACCAGCAGTACTACCTGCTCGAATTCCCAATCTTCTAATCAACGGATCTTCTGGTATAGCTGTAGGGATGGCTACTAATATTCCTCCTCACAATATAACAGAAGTTATTAATGGCGTTATATCATTAATAAATAATCCAGAAATAACCATAAGTGAGCTTATGGAAGTAATAAAAGGGCCGGATTTTCCAACAGGAGGTATTATCTTAGGAAAAGAAGGAATAAAAAAGGCCTATGAAACAGGGCGAGGAACCGTTCGCGTAAGAAGTTTATCTTCTATTGAAAAAATGAACAATGGTAAGATGCAAATAATTGTTACTCAATTGCCTTACTTTGTAAACAAAGCCAGATTAATAGAAAAAATAGCTGATCTGGTTAGAAATAAAAAAATAGAAGGTATAACTGATCTGCGTGATGAATCGGACCGCAAGGGTATGCGTATAATCATAGAATTAAAGAGGGATGTAAATCCCCAAATTATTCTTAATCAATTGTATAAGCATACTCAGTTACAAGATAGCTTTGGTGTCATTATGCTAGCCTTAGTTAATGGCGAACCAAAAATCTTAAATTTAAAAGAAATGTTATATTACTATCTTGAACACCAAAAGGATGTAGTTGTACGTCGTACCCGCCATGATCTAAAAAAAGCAGAAGATAGACTTCATATTGTAGAAGGTCTAAAAATTGCCATTGATCATATTGATGAGGTCATACGCATTATCAGACAGTCCCGGGATGTTGAAAAGGCAAAAGCTAATTTAATAGAAAGTTTTGCTTTATCAAAAATACAGGCACAAGCCATTGTAGATATGCGCCTAGGAAAATTATCAGGTTTGGAAAGAGAAAAATTAGATGAAGAGTACCAGGAATTACTAAAACAGATTAATTACTTTAAGAGTGTGTTAGCTGATGAAAAACTAGTATTAAAAATAATTAAAGATGAACTAGTAAAAGTAAGGGATAAGTATGGTGACAAACGACGTACTCAAATAAGTAAAAATGACGAAGAGATTGATATAGAAGATTTAATTGAAGAAGAAGATGTAGTAATAGCCATAACACGTGGTGGTTATATTAAGAGACAACCTTTAGATACTTACCGCAACCAAAAACGTGGAGGTAGAGGTATATCTGCCCTAACCACCAAAGAAGATGATTTCGTGGAGCATTTATTTATAACTACTACTCATCATTATCTTTTATTCTTTACTAATAAAGGTAAGGTATATCGCCTCAAGGTATATGAAATTCCCGAAGCCAGTCGTCAGTCAAAAGGTACTTCTATTGTTAATTTACTTTATATTACTGGAAAAGATACTATCAAGAATGTTATTCCAGTTAAAGAGTTTAAAGAAGGGCAGTACCTACTAACAGCTACAAGAAATGGAATTGTTAAGAAGACGAGTTTGACTGAATATGATTCTTCTAGGAAAGATGGAATTATTGCTCTTACCTTGGATGAAGGTGATGAGTTGATAGGGACAAGACTTACCAATGGTGATGACGATATTCTTTTAGCAACAAAACATGGGATGGCTATTCGTTTCCATGAATCGGAAGTTAGAAATATGGGGAGAACGGCTAGGGGAGTTAAAGGTATTAATCTCAAGAAAAATGACGAAATTGTGGGGATGGCTATCTACAATGATAATGCAGATTTATTAGTGATTACTGAGCAGGGTTATGGAAAGAGAACCAAATTAAGTGAATTCCGTTCCCAAACCAGGGCAGGAAAAGGACTAATAGGTCTGAAAATTACTCCGCGCAACGGCTTAATTGCTGGAATTATGGCTGTCTTTGAAGAAGATGAAGTAATGATTATCACAAAAGAAGGTATTATGATCAGAGTATCAGTTGATGGTATATCGACAATGGGAAGAGCTACCCAAGGTGTTAAGATTATGAGTTTAAGCACTGATGATCATGTTGTGGCTTTAGCTAGAGTAGCAAATAAAGATGAGTAATATTATTGTCAAGATAAAAGTTATAGTGTAAGATACAAAATGGCTAGAAATTGTAGAAAAAATAATTTATAGTTATATATAACATATCAGTTAGGAGGAATTTTAAAAGTGAAAATTCTCGTAGTTAACTGCGGTAGTTCTTCATTAAAATACCAGTTGTTTGATATGACTAATGAAGAAGTACTTGCAAAAGGTCTTGTCGAACGTATAGGATTACCCGGTTCAGTTTTAACACATCGTCCGGGTTCTGAAAAATACGTTTTTGAAACTGAGATTCCTGATCATGAAAAGGCTATAAAAATGGTTTTGGATGCTTTAATTGATCCTGAGCACGGTGTACTCAAATCTATGGATGAAATTACAGCTATTGGACATCGTGTAGTGCATGGTGGAGAAGACTTCTCCGGTTCTGTTAAAATAAGTGATTCAGTAATGAAAGCTCTAGAAGATAATGTAGAATTAGCACCATTACACAATCCCCCTAACATCATGGGAATAGAAGCATGCACTAAAATAATGCCGGATGTTCCTCAAGTAGGTGTTTTTGATACAGCTTTTCATCAAACAATGCCGCCTGAAGCATATCTCTATGGGATTCCCTACGAGTATTATGAAAAATATAAGATCCGGAGATACGGTTTCCACGGTACATCCCATAAATTTGTATCAGAACGTGCTGCGGAGTTAATAGGACGTCCCATTGATGAACTCAAAATAATTACCTGCCATTTAGGAAATGGTGCAAGTATTGCTGCAGTAAATAAAGGTAAATGTGTTGATACCAGTATGGGTTTCACACCTTTGGCAGGTTTAATGATGGGAACTCGTAGCGGTAATTTGGATCCTGCAATTATTTTCTATTTAATGAATAAAGAAAATTGGGATGTTGAAAGGGCTAATGCCTTCTTAAATAAAGAATGTGGAGTTTTAGGTGTTTCTGGAGTAAGCAGTGATTTTAGAGATATTGAAAGCGCTGCAGAAAAAGATAATGATAGAGCTCAATTAGCTTTAGATCGTTTTGCATACGTTGTTAAACTGTATATTGGTGCTTATGCTGCTGCTTTAAATGGTGTTGATGCGGTGGTATTTACAGCTGGATTAGGAGAAAACTCTATTTCTATGAGAGAAAAAATCTGTAGTGATTTAGATTATTTAGGTATCAAAATTGATACAGATAAAAATAATACTCGTGGTAAGGAAGTAGATGTTTCAGCTGATGGTGCTAAAACTAGAGTTTTAGTTATTCCCACAAATGAAGAGTTAATGATAGCTCGTGATACTTACGAAATCGTAAAATCTGGTAAGGATAGTCTATAAGTTTATATTTAAAATTAATAAAGTAATTATAAGCACTGCTCTTGAATAGATTAATGGAAAGTGGATATTCGGGGGCAGTGCTTTTATGAATATTGGTATATTGGAAGTTGAAGATTCGGTAGATATGTTTTATTTATTCATAAGAGAAAGTGGCTTTATTCCTAAAAGGGTAGGAAAAGCTCTACATTTAAGGGATATTAATGGGTTGATTATTGCTGGAAGTAATAGTTTATTGCTAGATGATGAGGAATTAAAAGAAGAAATAATAAAAAAAACAATTTCAGGTATGCCTATCTATGCTTTGTGTGCAGGAATAACATATTTAGCTAAAAATATTGAGGGTGAAAAGAGTTTTACGTTAGGTTTAATGGATATCACAGTTAGAACGTATAAATTAAAAAATAATAATAAGTTTTTAGCTGATTTAATAATCCCCGTTTTAGGAGAAAAGCCTGTTAAAGCTGAGTTTAATAATTCCCCATACATTGTTGATGCTAAACCCAATGTAGGAATTTTAGCTACTTATGTTGATAATATAGTGATGGCCAGACAAGGAAACTTTTTAGTAAGCTCCTTTTATTCAACTGATAGGCGGATATGTAGATATTTTTTTAATATGGTAAAAGATTCACTAAGTGATAAATGAAAAAAATTAAATTTGTGACTTGCATATCTAAGATTTATATAATATAATAACAATCAAACTTTATAGAACGCTTTGACAGGGAAAAGTAAATGGATTATCTTTTCAAGAGAGCTGATGGTTGGTGTAAATCAGTAAAGATTGCTATTGAATTCCGCCCCAGAGTTTCAGTTAATTACTGACGTCCATGTTCGTTACGCATGTAAAGAGTGGGTTATTATACATAGCCAATTTGGGTGGCAACACGGGTTAAAGATCTCGTCCCAAGCCTTTTGAAGAGAAGGTGGGGCGAGTTTTATTTATATAAAAATTAATATTTTATAAAAATGCAATGAAAGGGAAAAGAGTCTCTTATTTTTTAGAGAGTTGGTGGTTGGTGCAAACCAACAAGTAAGAGGATCGTAATTCCACCCCGGAGCAGAAAATGATAAATTTTACGGTCATGTCCGTTATACATGTAATCAAGCTGGATATTTATAAGCTGTAATATGTTTATAATTCAACTTGGGTGGTACCGCGGGTTAAGTGCACTCGTCCCAATAGATAATTGATTTATTGTGGATAAGTGCATTTTTTTATATATTATTTAACCTATCAAATAAGGATTTAAGTAAAAAAGAAAATAATTATAGATTTTAAGGAGGAAATAAGAATGAGAGATAAGCAATATTTAATGATTCCGGGTCCTACTCCAGTACCTGCCAAAGTAATGGAAGGAATAATGGCCCCACCTATTGGACATCGGACTCCTGAGTTTGGCCAAATTATCAAGGAAGTAACAGAAAATATCAAAGAAATTTATCAAACTAAAAATGATTTGTTTATTCTAACATCTTCAGGAACTGGTGCTATGGAAGCTGCAGTAGCTAATTTTGTAAATAGTGGCGAAAAAGCAATAATAATGGATAATGGTAATTTTGGCGAAAGATGGGTGAAAATTTGTGATCGCTATGGTGTAGATGCAGAAGTTATTTCTGGACCATGGGGTGAACAAGCTGATCCTAAAGCCTTAGCTAATCGTTTAAACCAAGACAAAAATGGAGAAATCAAGGCTGTATTTGTAACCCATAATGAAACATCAACAGGGGTATTAAATGATGTTAAGGCGCTACGTGAAGCTATGGGTGATCATCCTGCACTTTTTATTGTTGACTCTGTTAGTGGAATGGCAGCAGCTCCCTTGAAAGTTGATGAATGGAAGCTTGATGTAGTAGTAAGTGGTTCGCAAAAAGCATATATGATTCCCCCGGGATTAGCTTTTGTGAGTGTGAGTGATAAGGCTTGGTCGGCAAGCGATAAAGTAAAAAATCCTCGTTTCTATTTTGACTTGCGGGCAGCTAAAAAATCTTATGATGAAAAATATAACACGCCCTATACTCCCGCTACTAATTTGGTTCTTGGTTTACAGTGTTCTTTAAAAATGATGAAAGAAGAAGGATTAGAAAATATTTATAAACGTCATAATTACTTTAAAAATATTGTTAGGACTGCTGTAAGGGCCTTAGGATTAGAACTATTGGCCACGGATAAGGCTGCTTCTGCTTCCGTCACTGCTATAAAGAAACCGGAAAATATCGATGTAAAAGATATAACAAAGATAATGAGAACTAAACATAATATTGTTATGGCTGGGGGTCAAGGAAAATTAAAAAATGATATTTTTAGAATAGGACATCTGGGTTATGTTCATGTAAATGATATTATTGTAACTATTGCTTGCTTAGAGATGACTTTAAAAGAATTAGGAATGAATGTGGAACTAGGTCAGGGTGTAAGGGCTATGCAGGAGTTTATTTTGAAAGGAGATAAATAAAGATGAAGGTTTTAATATTAGATAATATCTCAGAAAAAGGGGTAAAAGTACTTAAAGATGAAGCAAATATACAAGTAGATATAAAAGGTAAAATGAGCGAAGATGAGTTATGCCAAATTATTGGGGATTATAATGCGGTAGCTGTTAGAAGTGCAACTAAAATAACGAAAAAGGTTTTGGAACATGGCCAACAGTTACAAGTTGTAGGGCGTGCCGGGGTAGGTATAGATAATATTGATGTGGATACTGCTACTATGAAGGGGATAGTAGTAGTAAATACTCCAGAGGGAAATACTATATCTGCTGCAGAACATACGGTAGGTATGATGTTAGCTTTAGCACGCAACATTCCTCAAGCAGATCATTCTTTACGGGAAGGACGCTGGGATAGAAAGAAATTTGTAGGAACCGAATTACGCAATAAAAAAATAGGAATCTTGGGTTTTGGTAAGATAGGATCTGAAGTAGGAAAGAGATGTAAAGCTTTTGGTATGAAAATTCTTGTACATGACCCTTATGTTACGCAAGATATTGCTAAAAGGGCTGGCGTAGAGTTAGTTGATTTTGCGGGGCTTCTTAAAAACAGTGATATAATAACTGTTCATATGCCTTTAACTTCAGAAACAAAGCATATGATTGGTAAAGAACAATTCGACCTTATGAAGGATGGAGTTAGAATTTTAAATGTAGCTCGCGGAGGAATCATTGACGAGAAGGATTTATATGAAGCAATTAAAAGTAAAAAAGTTGCCGGGGCTGCTATAGACGTGTATGAAACCGAACCTCAAACAGAAAGTCCTTTATTTACTTTACCAGAGGTAATAGTTACACCTCATTTAGGGGCACAGACCAAAGAAGCCCAAGTAAATGTGGCAATTGATGTAGCAGAAGAAATAGTACGTGTTCTAAAAGGGGAGCCTGTACAAAATGCTGTTAATATACCCTTTATAAAACCTGAATTAATGTCAGTTGTTAAGCCTTACGTTGAATTAACTGAGAAATTAGGTAAGTTGGCAGGTAAACTAGCTTGTGGACCTATTGATGAAATTGAGATAAAATATTTAGGTGATATAGCAAATTTAGACCTTAGTTCACTGACCAATACATTCTTGAAAGGTTTACTGAGACCGTTTCTTCATGATGCAGTAAACTATGTTAACGCTCCTTTGGTAGCTAAAAAGAGGGGAATTAATGTTAAAGAAATTAAGAGTTCCCAAACTGAGGACTATACAAATCAAATTTGTATAACTATCAAGGGTAATGGCAGTTGGAAACGTTCTATTGCTGGAACTGTCTTTAAGAAAAATGAAATGAGAATTCTAAGAATTGATGACTTTTCTTTAGATATCCAACCAACGGGACATATTATAATTACAATGCATAATGATAAACCTAAAATGGTAGGAAATATTGGTATGATTTTGGGTGAATATGATGTTAATATAGCAGGAATGCAATTGGACAGAGAAGAAGAAGGTGGTACGGCCCTCATGCTTCTAACAGTGGATCAAGAAGTAAAACCTGAAATTATGAATAGAATCAAAGAAATACCGGGGGTTTCGTACGCTACAACAGTAACTTTCTGAGGTCTAGAAGAGAAAGGGGACCTGTAATAATGTTAGATATTAAATTTGTACGCAGCAATCCCGAAATAGTTAAAAAAAGCCTTGAAAAGCGTAATAATGACCCAGCTGTAGTTGATGACTTTTTGAAGGTGGATGAAGAGCGTCGTCAAAAAATCATGGTTGCTGAAGAGTTAAAAAGTAAACGTAATAAAGTTTCCGAAGAAATAGGAAACCTTAAAAAATCGGGACAAAATGCTGATGAGCTTGTTCTGGAAATGCGCAGTGTTTCCCAGGAAATTAAGGCGTTAGATGAAGAAGTACGACAAGTTAATGAAAAGCTGGATTCCATTATTTTAGGAATTCCTAATGTTCCACATGAAACAGTTCCTACAGGAAAAGATGATACTGATAATAGGGTAGAAGAGCATTGGGGAACTCCTAGAGAGTTTTCATTTAGCCCTAAACCCCATTGGGATTTAGGAGAAGACTTAGATATCTTAGATTTTGAACGTGCTACTAAAGTTACAGGGACAAGATTTGTTTTTTATAAATCATGGGGTGCTCGCCTAGAAAGAGCCTTAATTAACTTCATGCTGGATTTACATACTACTGAACATGGTTATAAAGAAATTATTCCACCGTTCATGGTTAATAGAGATAGTATGACAGGAACTGGACAATTGCCTAAATTTGCCGAAGATATGTTCCACCTCAGCAATGTTGATTATTTTTTAATCCCTACAGCTGAAGTGCCTGTAACTAATATTTATCGCGATGAAATTATTCCTGAAGGAAACTTACCCCTCTATCATGTAGCTTATAGCCCCTGTTTTAGAGCAGAAGCCGGTGCTTATGGTAGAGATACCAGAGGTCTTATTCGTATGCACCAGTTCAATAAAGTTGAATTAGTAAAGTTTGTGCATCCGGAAAATTCTTATGAAGAATTGGAAAAGCTGCGTAAGAATGCGGAGAAGGTATTGCAACTTCTGGAAATACCTTATCGTGTTGTAACTTTAAGTACAGGAGATTTGGGTTTCTCATCAGCTAAAACCTATGATTTAGAGGTTTGGCTTCCTTACTTTGAAACTTATCGTGAGATTTCTTCTTGCAGTAACTTCGAAGATTTTCAAGCTAGAAGAGCTAATATCCGTTTCCGTCCTCAGGGAAAAGGTAAGCCTGAGTTTGTCCATACCTTAAATGGTTCAGGTTTGGCTATTGGCAGAACAACAGCAGCTATTTTAGAGAATTATCAAGAAGAAGACGGCAGTATTACTATTCCTAAAGTGTTACGTCCTTATATGGGTGGTTTAGAGCGCATAGAAAAAGAATAGTGTATAATACAGGTTAATTGAAAAGGTAAATTCCAGTTTGTAAAAGTAAATTCCACAGAGTTGGATTAGTTTAAAAAAGCTGTGTTTGCAAGCTTTTATACAGGTTTATCTTAGGAAAAATTAAGGCAATTAAACTAGTGAAAGTATAAA